>NZ_DALZYO010000007.1:0-144150 GCF_031988165.1 Neobacillus sp. | reverse complement strand
TTTCCTTTATCTCAGTTGGAGTGCTCCAGGCCATACGCCGCTGACCAGGGCGCTTCCGCTTTTCTTATCCAAATGAAGAAAATCCTGATTGAGCAAATACAAAAAATGGCTGAATTCCTCCACTTGCGTTTTTGCTTACTTTAATATTCTCCTTTAATTACAAAAAACGTGCCCCGAATTGTTCCAGCTAGTTTAGACTTCTGCCTAGCAAACTTAAACTTCTCTTCTAACTCCTTTGGTACCTCCATCCCCTCAGAAAGCTTAAAACCAACGGCCCGCTTCGGCTTAGGGTCATCAACCGTATACATGACGTTGACCGCAAGACCATCCTCATAAAAGACGTAGGCAAATTTGATATTTTCCACTTGAAAACGCGACGTTTCTAAAGGTTTGGCCGCAAACTCAATATCACGTTCTTCTTTCAAAATTCGGTTCACATAATCAAGGGTCTCGCAGGACTCGCTAGCTGGTACAACCGTAAATTCATGCTTGTATTTGTTCATAAAATAACGGGCTTCATTAGCACGTAAACCAGCAAGCGCTTCTACTACAGGTGAAGACTCTAAACCAACCGTAGACACATTTTTAAAATCAACGATATAGGACATTTCTATCTCTCCTTTTATCTCTTTATTTCCTAACAACAGGAATCCACATTTCACCAAAAACTAAGCCGTTTCGCTGCCCCATCTCAACCGTTGCATTCGGCCCACCAACATAGGCAAAATTCTTTGCTTCTGGCAAGACTTGACCAAAGGCAATGCCAGTAAGCTTATTATTCAATTCATCAGCCGTCTTCCCTTCCCCTTTAACAACTAGGTAATCCCCCTTCGGAAATTGGATGACTCTGGTTGCTTCTGGTACCGATACCTCTGTCATAACGCCAGCATAATGCATCATCTTGTTATTCACCGCTTCGTTCACGGCAAAAATGTAGTCATTGGTTGCGATGGTTTTTAAAGTGTCAAGCCTTCCATCTTGTTTGACGGCCCCCCAAAAGTCTGCCTTTTCCTTGGTTATGCCAGCAAAGTCTGTGTAATCGCTCTTAAGCTCAGTTCCAATACCTAAAACGGTAAAGCTGTCTTTTTCATCTAGGATATAATCTGCCATATTCAAAACCTTCCTTTTTTTAAAATTAATCAAATGATTTGTCTTTTCACTTGATGAGTTTATAATAGCCTTAAATCATGTCAAAAAATGATACTGTTTAGGAGGTCCCGATGAAAAAAGTTGAACGGATTAATATCATCATGCGGTATATTAACAACCGCGCCCACTTTACAATTTCTGAAATCATGCGAGAATTCAACATCTCTCGTTCGACAGCTATTAGAGATATCAGAGAAATTGAAGCCATGGGGATGCCACTTGTCGCTGAAGTTGGAAGGGATGGGGGTTATTTTGTCATGAACAACTCTGTCCTGCCCACTGTCCGCTTTACCGATAATGAAATTAAAGCTCTTTTTATTGCCTTTATGGCCACAAGAAATCAACAACTCCCTTATCTAAAGAGTCGTCAGTCTTTAGCTGAAAAATTACTAGGCCTCATCTCAAAAAACCAGCAAGATGACCTTGTTCTTTTAAATCAAATCTTGCTTTTTGAAGGGACCAACCCTTATAATCCCGACTTGCTTGATCTTTCAGACCTCCCCCATCCTATGTTAGAAAAACTCATCCAAATCCTTCTTTTGGATAGCTATTTATTGATTACCATCAAAGAAGAGAAGGTAATAAGGTCTTATCCAATTTATCTCTTGCACCTTTATCATGAAAAAGGCTTTTGGCTGATTGAAGGCTTTGTCTTAGAGGATGAAAAGAGGAGGATTTTCCCTGTCGACAATCTCACCAATGTCGACCCATTCCCTACGGAAAAAAGATTAAGTAAGAAAAAGATTTTAGAAAAACTAAGTAAGCAGGATGAAGTAATTAACCTTGTCCTTGAACTTGGTCCAAAGGCGATTGCCCAGTTCAAAAAATACCATACTTTAAAAGTTTCAATTTCCTATACGAATCCTTACCAAACCACAGCCATTCTAAAGACTTTTATCAATGTTAATAATCCCGAAGAATTGACCGAAATAACAAATTGGCTCCTTTTCCTAGGTGGGGATATCAAGGTCAGGGAAGTGCCAGAAGAAGTCTTAGAAGGTTTACAAGAGAGATTATGCTTATTCTGCCCATAAGCAGTGCCAGTTAAAACCCAAATAATTTTGAGCTTGGCCAGTTACCCCTTATTTTCGCATACCCAGAAGATGAAGGTTTCTGAATGTTAGAAAAAATTTTAAAGGGTAATAGCATTTTTATCAGTATTGTTCTTGATTGAATTTCTAGTAAATTCATTTTAGTAAAAAAGGTTAAACCACATTTAGATGCGTTACGGTGAACCGTATCACAAATAGTGGTAAAACGGAGAATGGAGTTAGTGGTGAGATTGAAAGAGTGCAATCATGTTAATAATTTGCTCTGCATACCCCTACACAAAAGGATGTAAGAGGTGTTTCACAGATAAATTAATTGATCCCGCAATCGTCCACCAAGTACCTAACACAAGCGGCAGAGATGCCGCTTTTTAGATTATGCGCCTCAAAGCTGGGTTGTAACATTAGGTCTTAATTAGCCCTTTGGCATGCTGCTTGCCTGCCGTGAGAAGGCTGTCGCTGAGTTTACAATCATTAACGGATCGTGCCAGCACTAGCGCTCCGACCATCGTACTAAGCAGTACGCTACCTGTGGCTGTGTCTACTTTTGCCGTGTTGGAAATAAAGTCAATCATTCGTTCCAGCTCGTGGGTGAACACCTGCCGAACCTCATCTGAGGATCGGGAAATTTCACTGGAAAGGGCAGGAAGGATGCAGCCCATCTCTGTTCTGTCACGGTGATGCCGGCTTAAATAGTAATCAATGATGGCATTGATTTTGGGTCCTTGCTTCTCCTGGTCAGCGGCTTTCTGCAGAAGCGCAATCGTATCGCTGATGGCATACCGGCAGGCTTCGGCGACTAGTTGTTCTTTGTTGTCAAAGTGCGAGTAGAACCCTCCATGAGTCAGTCCGGCTCCTTTCATAATGAAAGGGACACTTATGTCACGAATCCCATTCGTACGAAAAGCTTGAGCGGCACTTTCGATGATCTTTCTTCTAACTTTTAACTTATGGCCTTCAGGATAAGGCATCGCAATCACTCCGATACTTATAAATCTATTTTAAAATATTATAGTTATCATAATAAAGCCTGTCAATTTTTCTTATGGCGTCGTAAGCAATAGAGAAAGAATAAACTAAGCTATTGACTAGGTTAAAATATGATGATTATAATATATTACGGTCATCATATTTTAATTTGGCATTTTATTAGGAGGTGTCAGGGGGTGAGTCAGCTTGAAACGGTTGACACATTGGTTATTGGATCAGGTACAGGAGGGTATGTGGCGGCGCAGCGATCCGCGCAGCTTGGGATGAAGACGTCAGCCGAGAACGCCGTTCGAAAAATCAAAATGAATAGATATAAAGAGCTGCACGTTTAGAAGCATTCAGGGAGAGGGAGAGATCGAACTATGAAACTTAAAGTAGGTTTGTATATTGGAATTGCCGTTGCGGTTATTGCAGGAGGTGCGCTTCTTGCTGCTAAAGGCAATGATGCAATTAGTCAGGCGGAGAGCAGAAAACAAGGCGTGCTTGAGGCGGAGCAAAAGATGATCGTGTATGATAAAAGTCCAGGGACAATCATTAAAATCAACGCAGTTGCAGGCGATTCCATCAAACAGGGAGACATTCTATTTAAGGTGAAATCAGCCCAAGGAGCCGAAGTCGACGTGCTTTCGCCGGATGATGGATTGATTAGCAGAATCATTGTAAAGCCGGGAGATCAGCTTGCGCAAGGTATGCCGGTTGCAGTCGTGCAAAAGACCACCTATTATGCAGACCTCTATGTGCAAGAAGGGGAAATTCAGAAGCTTGAGGTCAATAAAAGCGTCCAAGTTCGTTTTCCATATCTGAAGCGTTCTGCCCAGGTCGATGGCGTTGTCGCTTCGATCTCGGCCGCTCCTCAATTTGCCAGCTTACGCATGACGCGCGAGAGAGGGCAAGCTGATTTAAGCATGTTTCTTGTCAGAATATCCGTAAATTCAAACTCCGATCTTCTTCCAGGGATGACTGCGGAGGTGGACCTCGATGAAATCGCTGATTGAGGAGTGGAAGTACGTAGCGGGCAGCAAGTTCCTTCTTACGATTTTTATCGGTCCGCTGATTGCGGCTTTGTTTTTTGGGTTGATGTTTTCGAAAAACCAAATCAGCAAATCACCGGTTATTGTTATTGACGAGGACCACAGTGCTTATTCGCGACAACTGATTTCGAAAATGAACGCGTCCCAATATATGAAAGTCACGAATGTAATCGCCAACCGCATGGACCCCGAAACCTTGCTTGCAAACGAGCAGGCTGTAGCGGTCATTATGCTTCCTAATCAACTGGAGTTGCGTAAGCTGCAAGGGAAGTCTTCGAATATCGGGATTCTAATGGATAACACGATGCCCTCAGGGCTAATGGGTATCCGAACCGCGATTCAAGAGATCCTCACAACGGAAAATATGACTCTTTCCATGACACGTCTGGGGCAAAGCGGGATGGATGCGGAAACTGCCAAAGGGCATATATCTCCGTTATCTCTCCAACAGCGAATGCTGTTTAATCCGACGACAAGTTATGTCGACTTTATGGTTCTTGGATTTGTGAATATCATCGTGCTAATGATGACAACTAGCGCAGCCGGATCGATTGCCCCTCGTCTTCGCAAAGAAAGGAAGCTGCTTGCAAATGGCGTATCGCCTGTCCAGCTTTGGGTTCGCAGTGTACCTTATTCTGTTCTGAGTACATTCTCTTTAATCCTAAGTTATGGACTTTTAAAGCAAGTAGGAAATATGCGGTTTGAAGCGGAGACTTATCTTTTTATTATCCCATTGCTGGTTTATTCTTTTGCCTTGTCTCTTATGGGGATATTGATTGGTTATACGGCCAAAGATACGTCCAAAGTGGGTTCACGAACAAGTCTTGTCTTGTATCCGTCATTTCTGGCCACGGGGATTCAGTTGACCCCGCTTGCGTTTCCAATGTTTTTTCAGGTTACCGCATGGGCGTTGCCAATGAACTGGCTTAACCGTTTAATCCGTGGAATGGCATTTCGTCATGGATCACTGACAGCCTACAGTCTGGAGATCGGAGCACTGTTAGTCATTATTGGCGTTGCGTCCTTGTTAATCGGATTGTTGATGCTTCGTGAAGCGCGCAAAACGAATTCTCCTGTGGAGCAGCGGCAGATTCCGGCGTTTTATCCGTCAGCAATTAAAACGGAAGAGCCAACGACTTGCTGATAGGATACAAAAAAACGACATATCTGTCGTTTTTTTTTGGTGCTGGTTTTTATCTCCGAACCCAACACATGTGGAGTGTTACACGTAGGTTTAAAAAAAAGCAGGAACTAGCTGGAAGTTCCTGCTTATAGGTTTAAAGGAGCAAAGCCTTGGCACAGAATTAGTATCGTTCATTGTCTTCAACCCAGTTAATTAATCTATTTACTTCAGCTGGTGTTTGTTCTTTAAAGCTTAGAAAATCAAATAACTTATTATTAACTTTGGAGGATTTTCGGTAATTTGATCATTTTAGTCTAATCATTATTTTCTCTGTCTACTAATTTCTCAGCAGCTTCTAGATTATTGACTTCACCTATTTCAAGAAATTCCTTTTGAGTAATTTTGTTAGCAGTTATCCTATTGATATATTTTTGGGTCCTTCAATACATAAGGTATTTATTTAGGAGAATTATAGAAAATGCTCTTTTTATTCAATCCATCCACTCTTTTAAGGATTCAATCAGCAATGCTTTAGGTTGAAAACCAGTTATCCTCTTCACAAGTTGACCATCTTGAAAAAGCAATAATGTAGGTATTCCGAGTACCTGAAACTTACTTATAAAATCTTCATTATCATCGGCATTCACTTTTACAATTTTTATTCCAAATTCTTGATGAATTTCCTCCAAAACGGCACCTATCATCCTACAAGGAGGACACCATGGTGCCCAACAATCTATAAGCACTAAATTACTTGTTTGGATTTCATTAAGAATTTCTTGCCCTTGTGCGTGTAAAATACTCATCAAACTTCCTCACCTTTCTTCTGTTTGTCGTTGATTGTAGTATATGATGAGTTATGATATAAGTAAAATTAATACTTTTAATAATTTATATAAGTAAAAACTAATGCATATGAAAGAGGTTTCCAATGACTCTATTTCAATTAGAAGTTTTCTTAAAGGTAGTTGAAACGGAAAGTTTTACAAAAGCTGGAGAGCAAATCGGTCTCTCACAATCTGCAGTCAGTCAAGCTGTAGCAGCTTTGGAATCAGAGTTAAATATCAAATTAATAAACCGACATAGGAAGGGTGTTAGCTTAACAAAAATTGGAGAACGCATAACGGGTCTGATTAGAGATTTACTAATAATTAAAACAAAGATAATAAATGAAGCAGCTGGAATCACGGGACTTGAAACTGGGACGATAAGAATCGGAAGTATATCAAGCATATCAGCTAAATTATTGCCAGGAATAATCAGTTCGTTTAAGAAACAATTTCCTGGTGTAGAAGTCATTCTCTATGAAGGAAATTATGAAGAGGTAAATAACTGGATTAAATTGTCAGTTATTGATGTTGGTGTGGTCACTGAGGAAAGTCATGAATTTGAATTTATCCCCTTGCTACAGGATAAAATGATCGTTTTTGTACCAGAAAAACACCCATTGAGTAATCAAGCATTCATCCATTTAAAGGAAATCGCTAATGAACCTTTCATTATGCCAAAAGAATGTCATCGTGTGCTTCATTCAATCTTTAAGGAACATGGAATATCTCCTAACATTCAATTTGAAGTAAGTGACATTGCCACCATCATAGCTATGGTTCAAGAAGGGGTTGGAAATACGATACTTCCGGAGATGGCAATTCCCACAACATTGCCCAAAGTCACTGCTTCATATTTAAGTCCTCAAGTGTACCAAAATTTAGGGCTTGAGATACGTTCAACGGATTACATTAGTCCCGTCCTAACTGCCTTTATTCATGTGACACAAGAATTTACAAAGAATTTATCATTAAAATTATTTAACAGCTATCATTCCGTTATTGTAAAAAAAAGGTAAATAAAGTAGACGGTTTTCCTGCACTTTTTTAGTTAGGCTGAAACTGGAGGAAAAAGGAGGAAGCAAAAGAACTGTCCAAATAGGACCGGGATTCAAACAGGTTTTCGTTTTTGGGTCCTTGTCCTGTCCGAATAAGACTGGGGTTCAGACAGGATTTCACTTTTTGGCCCTCGACCTGTCCGAATAGGACCGGGATTCAGACAGGATTTCACTTTTGGGTCCTCGACCTGTCCGAATAGCACCGGGATTCAGACAGGATTTCACTTTTTGGCCTTCGACCTGTCCGAATACGACCGGTATTCAGACAGGTTCGTCATCCATCCCTTCACTTTATCCCATCCGTCTGTATGCCCCCGGGGCTAAGCCGTACTTCTTATGAAATACCCTGTGAAAATATGTATAGCTACCGAAGCCGCAGTCTTCAGCAATCTGTTCAAGCGTCATTGTGGTGTACTTCATTCGCTCGATTGCAGCGGTCAAACGGATTTCTAACGCGTATTCAATTATCGTTTTTCCGACGCTGCTTTTGAACAAATGAACGGCACGGGAGATACTAAGATCAGCATGCTGCGCCACCTCCTCCACTTTCAATGCTGTAGTCGCATGTTCTTCAATGTAGCGCATCATCCGTGTCACGGTATAAGGTCGATTGAAGGAGGGAGCAGTTTCATTAACTGACCGCTCTAGAGATAAACAAAGTGCTCGTAGTAAATAGTCGGAAAGCTCTTTGTTTTCCTCGGATGATGGACGTCGTTCTTCGATAATGAGGTGGCGCCATAATGCTAATAGCTTTTCGTCAAGATCAATCCGGGAGATCGTTGGCTTGTCAGAACGTTTCCACCATTCGTCCACCCAAGGGCCTTCGCAAGCTAGATGGTAGTCCCCGCTCACAACCATTGTATCCTTGGAATTATCCCGCTTCCCTTCAATTAACAGTTCATAATGATCCCCTGGTTTAATGAGCAAAAGGTCACCTTTCCCGATAGAAACCTTTCTTCCCTTAACAATCACTTCGCAAGTTCCCTCTGTTTGTAGGCGGAAAAGGTACGCGGGAAACCCATTTCGATCGTGGGAATAGAAGGGTTGTGTATGGTAGGAATATCCGCAATAGCCAATGTTTGTCGTCATATGCTCTCCTTAGAAAAATACAAAATAGCAAAATAGTAGATATATTAATTATATCATCTATGTTTATTTACTGATATGTAATATAAGATTGTGTCAAATAAGTAATGTTAAAAATAGTAGAAGAAATGAGGGTTAAAGATGAAGAAAATTCCAGTAGCTGTACAAATGTACACATTGCGTGAGGAAAGCGAAAAAGATTTTGCCGGTACGTTAAAAAAGGTGGCAGAGCTTGGATATGCTGGTGTTGAATTTGCCGGTTATGGAGGTTTGACTCCAATAGAGTTAAAAACGTTATTGGATGACCTTGGACTAAAAGCAGTTTCCAGCCATGTGCCTCTTGAAGAAATAGAAAGTAATTTAGCACAAGTCATTGAAGATCAAAAAATATTAGGAAGCAATTATGTTGTCTGTCCCTATTTAATGCCAGATTGTCGAAGTGAAAAGGATTATTATGCGCTTATTTCCGTCTTAAACCAAGCAGGTGAGCAGTGCCACCTTGAAGGGCTTACACTTCTATACCACAACCATGATTTTGAACTGGATCTCCTTTCGGATGGCAGAATGGCCCTTGAAACCATTTTTGACGATACAAATTCAGATTATGTAAAGACAGAGCTCGATGTGTACTGGCTGACAAAAGTAGGTGAGAATCCAGGAGAGTGGATGAATCGTTATAAAAATAGAACACCGCTTGTCCATTTGAAGGATATGACGCGTGACGCGGAACAGTTTTTTGCCGAGCTTGGTACAGGTGGTGTTGATATTGAAGCGGTACTAGATGCAGGAGAAGGAGCTGGGGTTCAATGGTGGGTGGTTGAGCAGGATTTCAGCCGACGTACTCCGTTTGAAAGTATTGAGATTAGCATGAACTACTTGAAATCAAAACTGCCGTATCTAGCGAATAAATAAAAGGGGTAATGACCTTGGGCTTAAAAGTGGGGCTTGTTGGCTGTGGAAATATTAGCAGCATTTATATTGAAAATAGTCATCGTTTTTCGGAATTTGATATTATCGCTTGTGCGGATTTGGATCATTCAAAAGCAGAGGAAACTGCTTCAAAATACGGAATTAAGCACGTATTCACTGTAGAGGAAATGATGGTTTCACCACATATTGATCTCATTCTGAATTTAACGATTCCTCAGGCACACTCAGCATTAGATTTGAAGGCCATCGAGCATAAAAAGCATGTGTATTCAGAAAAACCACTCGCTATTTCGTTTGAAGATGGAAAGCTGGTTGTGGATACAGCACGTCTAAACAATGTCCTGGTCGGTTCCGCACCAGATACCTTTTTAGGTGGAAGTATTCAGCTTGCTGGTCAAGTAATTGAAGAGGGGATTATTGGCAGGACAATCGGTGCGACGGCATTTATGATGTCATGTGGTCCTGAGTCCTGGCACCCAAATCCCGAGTTTTTTTATTATCTTGGCGGCGGCCCAATGTTCGACATGGGTCCATATTATCTTACCGCACTAGTCAGCTTAATGGGCCCAGTCAGTCGGCTCACTGGCTCAGCGCGAATAACATTCCCTGAGCGCATCATAACGAGCCCTGAGAAATACGGAGAAAAAATAAACGTTCAAGTACCGACACATGTATCTGGTATTCTGGAATTCACAAACGGTGCAACGGCAACCATTACAACAAGTTTTGATGTAGCAGCAGCCCGTACTCCATTCATTGAAATATACGGAGAAAAGGGAACCATTGGTTTGCCTGATCCGAATCAATTTAACCAGCCAATTTTACTTAAATTGCACGGTGAAAAAGAGTGGAAAGAAATGAAGCCAGACGGAGACACCCACGATAATTTGCGTGGAATCGGACTTGCAGATATGTCACATGCGATTGAAACAGGTATTACTCCACGTGCCAATAGTGCGCTTGGCTTACATGTGCTCGAGATCATGCATGGTATTCACCGATCATCGGAGATAGGGAGTCATTACACAATGGAAACTACATGTGTGCGGCCAGCATTATTGAGTAAAAAAATGGAGCCTTTCAAGTAAACAAATAGGAGGAAAATAACAATGAGTAAATTAAAAGTAGCGGTTATTGGGTGTGGAAGTATTGCGAAATATCGACATTTACCTGAATACCATTTGAATAATCAAGTAGAACTGGTAGCAGTATGTGATATTGTGGCAGAGCGCGCAGAGGAAATGGCTGCCCAATATGGTGCAAAGGCGTTTACGGATTATAAAGAAGTGATCAAACTTGAGGGTATTGATGCGATTAGCGTGTGTTTGCCAAACTACTTACATGCACCAGTATCGATTGCTGCACTGAATGCGGGTAAACACGTCCTTTGTGAAAAGCCAATGGCTACTTCAAAAGAAGAGGCAGAAGCAATGATTCAAGCAGCGAAAGCAAACGATAAAAAGCTAATGATCGCCCATAACCAGCGTTTCGTTTCTTCACATCAAAAAGCAAAGGAAATTCTTGATCTCGGCAAGCTCGGGAAAATTTACAGCTTCAAAACAACTTTCGGCCATCCAGGTCCTGAAGGTTGGAGCGTAGACGGGGCTGGAAGTTGGTTTTTTAATAAGGAAAAGGCATTTATTGGTGCAATGGGTGACCTTGGTGTTCATAAGGCTGACTTAATGCGTTATTTGCTTGGAGAGTTTACAGAAGTAGGGGCATTCATTGAAACGAATGCGAAGCAAAATACAGAAGTCGATGACAATGCAGTTTGTATTTTGCGTACAGCACACGGTGTAATCGGAACCCTTACCGCAAGCTGGGCCTATGTATCAGGTGGTGGAGATAATTCTACGATAATTTACGGCGAAAAAGGGACGCTTCGTTTAGAAGCAGACCCAGAGTACTCACTGATTGAAGAATATCGTGACGGAAGCGTCGTCTATCATAAGCTTGATAAGATCCAAACAAATGAAGAGGGCGGTCAGTCAACCTCCCATGTCATTAACCACTTTGTTGAAAGTATTGCCCTAAATAAGGAACCACTCATTACTGGTGAAGAAGGAATGAAATCGCTAGAAATTATTCTAGCTGCGCTCGAATCCCAGGAAACGAAACGAATTGTTTCCTTAAAGAAGGAAGTGTTATCAAAATGAAATTAGGCGTCTTTTCTGTTTTATTTGCAAATAAATCATTTGAAGAAATGCTCGATCATGTAAAAGCATCAGGGTTGGATGCAGTGGAAATTGGCACCGGCTGCTATCCAGGTAACGCTCATTGCCCACTGGATGAGCTCTTAGAAGACGAGCAAAAACGAAAGGCCTATTTAGAAGCGGTCACATCACGTGGTTTGACCATCAGTGCATTCAGCTGCCACGGAAACCCACTTACGCCAGACAAAAAGTTTGCGGAGGAATCCGATTCCGTTTTGCGTAAAACAATTAAACTAGCTGGGCTTCTTGGTGTGCCTGTTGTAAATGCATTTTCCGGGACCGCAGGTGACAGCGAGGAAGCTAAGCAACCGAATTGGCCGGTCGTTCCGTGGCCAGCTGAATTTGGCGATGTGCTTACGTGGCAATGGGAAAACAAATTGATTCCATACTGGAAGGGAATCGGAGAACTTGCTAAGGAGCACAATGTCAAAATCGGGCTTGAACTACACGGCGGTTTTCTTGTTCATACACCCTATACGATGCTGAAACTCCGCGCGGCAACCTGTGAGACAATCGGTGCAAACCTAGATCCAAGTCATTTGTGGTGGCAGGGAATTGATCCGGTTGCGGCCATAAAAATCCTCGGTAAAGCGGGTGCCATTCACCATTTTCACGCAAAAGATACGTATATCGACCAAGACAATGTTAATATGTATGGCTTAACAGATATGCAGCCATACGGGAATGTGCTGTCACGGTCATGGACGTTCCGAAGTGTTGGCTGCGGACATAGCCTACAGGAATGGTCTGATATGATGAGCGCTCTTCGGATGTATAACTATGACTACGTTGTCAGCATAGAACATGAAGATCCGCTCATGTCAATCGACGAAGGCTTTGCACGTGCTGTGAAAAACTTAAACGACGTCCTGATCCGCGATACGGCGGGTAATATGTGGTGGGTATAGAGAGTTTTTAAATGTAATTTTGTGATTTTGGGGTCTGTCCCTCACCCAGATAAAGTTAAAATCGGTAATCCAATCACTTTACGAAATGAAAAAAACTCCTATTCTAGAAGACTTGTTTTGTTCCCTAAACAAGTCTTCTACAAAGGAGTTTTCACTTTTAATAAAAAAATATAAGCCATGAAAAGCTAATTTGTCAATGCCTATCCATTCTTCCCGACAGAGGACGTTTATTGTCCACTGATAGAATTACCCCCACCATTCAAAGTGAATGCCGGGTGCAAACTGGCATAAGGACGTATCATTGGTCCTTATTCTCCATGAAGATGTGGCTGTTTTATGGTTAGGTTCGTTGATTGGCTTTTAGAGGAAGCCATGCTAGTACATCCTGAATTTTTTTATCCCAATAGCCCCATTCATGGTCTCCTGGTCCAAAATCTGATGTTACATCGTAATTTGTTTTCTCACATAACTGTTTGAAGTGAAGATTATCTTCATATAAAAAGTCTTCTGTACCGCAGCATTGATATAATTTTGGTTTTTGTTCGTTCCTATGTGTTTCTTTAATGAGTGAGAGTAAATCATTTTCTGTACCTGAAATATCCTCATCTCCAAAGACTAAAGAAAATATAGGTCCTAAATCGGAATGTTTTACATGGCTAACAATATCTGTTACACCGGATAAACTGGCAGCGGCACTAATTTGATCAGGCCGATTCAAAGCCCATTTTAATGCCCCATAGCCCCCCATGGAAAGTCCAGCAACAAAATTATCCTCTCTGGCATCTGATAATGGAAAAAATGACTGGGCAATAGAAGGGAGCTCCTCTGTTAGGAATGTCCAATACTTGTTCCCATACTTCATATCGGTGTAAAAACTATGATGGAATTGAGGCATGACCACGGCCAAGCCAAGAGGGGCCACATATCTCTCAATAGAGGTCCTTCTTGTCCAAATGGTATCATCGTCACTGAATCCATGAAGTAGATATAATGTCTGGTGCCGTTCACTCATTATTTTATTCTTCATTCCAATTTGTGTGGTCGTTTGCTGGGGCAGAATGACTGTCATGGATGTGCTTAAATTTAATACCTCTGAATAAAACTGACATTGAATGAAGGCCATGCTAATCATCCCTTAAAAAAATTATTAGAACTTACTTTTCAGTAGATCCGCGTCTAAGTAAAGTGGTGTAGATTAAATCATTTTTTACATTTTTGCCGTCTAATAATTGAATGATTTTTTCAGCAGCAACGGCACCCCATTTATATTTGGAGTATTCAAATGTTGATAACCCCGGGGTGATGTAGCTACCGATTTCATCATTATCAAAACCAATAAGTTTTATGTCTTTTCCTATTTGTAACGGGCTGTCTTTTAAAATATCATATATCCCAATCGCCATCTCATCGTTCAAGGCAAAAACTCCAACAGGTTCTTCATTCCATTCTTGGATAATGGTTTTCGCCGCCTGCCGTCCACTTTCTTTTGTAAAATCTCCTGTTAAAACCACTGCCTCGCAATTATCATAACGTTCTAATTCTTCCAATGCTGTTTTTAAACGTATTCGACTGTCATAAGCAATGTCTGGCCCGGAGACCACATATATCTTTGCCAATTCTTTTTGAATAAGGTAATCAATTGCCAGTGTAGCGCCACCTATATTATCCAATAATACTTGGCTGACATTTTTATGATCTAATTCCCGGTCCATAACCACAATATGATGCCCTCTATCGGCATAATGAGTAATCTCTTCGCTTTTGTAGGAAGAATCTAAAATAATCGCTCCATCAATTAATTTTTCTGGTAAAAATAAATGCGATTTTTTCCCGGTACATACAATGAGTTCATAGCCATGCTTTTTTAGAGTAGAGCCAACCCCTTCAAGGATTTGCCCATAAAAATACCCACCATAGTCTGTAAAATAAATCCCAATAATATTGGTTTGCTTCCTTTTTAAAGCGCGTCCAGCCATATTGGGAATATAGTTTAGTTCATCGGCTATTTTCAAAATGCGTTGTCTTGTTTCTTCCGTGATTTTCGAACTTCCATTTAAAGCATATGACACAGTAGATATAGAGACCCCGGCTTGTTGAGCAATATCCCGTATTCCAACCATGCTTTTCACCCTTTCTCTTATACCCACTATTTTACAAAAAAACGTTTCTCATTTGAATCTATTATTTCAAACCGGATACATTAAATCCATCCAAAATATATTTTTGCAAACATAAAAAGATGATAATAATTGGAACGACCATAAAGGTTGCGCCGGACATTTGCAATGCGTAATTTGTTCCGTGCTGTCCTTGGAGCAATTGCAATCCAACGGAAAGCGTATAAAATTTCTCATCATTCGCGATAATTAATGGCCAAATAAATGAATTCCAGCCTCCAATAAACGTTAATATACCTTGCACGGCTAGGACAGGTCGTGAAATGGGCAAAATAATTCTTGTAAAAATATACCATTCGCTAGCCCCGTCTAACCGGGCTGCTTCAATAATCTCATTTGAAATCGTCGACATAAATTGGCGGAATAAAAAGATCCCAAACGCACCGACTAATCCTGGTAGAACAATTCCGGTTAGCGTATTCGTCAAACCAACCATGTTTAATAATAAATAAACGGGAATCATCGTCACTTGCCCAGGAATCATCATCGTGGCTAATACGAGGAGAAATATTTTCTCTTTGCCTTTGAACTTATATTTGGCAAAACCATACCCTGCCATGGCATTTAAAAACAATCCTACAAAAGAAAAAGCTGTAATCAACAATGTATTTTTTAAATAAACATTAAAATTTAATTTAAAAAATAGTTCTTTAAAATTATCAAGTGTTGGATGTTTAGGAAAAAGGCTTGGGACTATTTGTGAAATTTCTGCATTTGTTTTAAAAGAAGAGGCGATCATCCATAAAAATGGAATAAAGGTAATAAATCCCCAAACACCTAAGATCACTCCAACAATTATTTTTGCTTGCTTTTGTGATTTTTTATTTGAATCCATCTAGTATGCCCCCTTCTACATGCCTTGTTTTTCATGTCTATTTTGTATTTTAAATTGAATAGCTGTGACAATAATAATGCTAATAAATAAGATAAATGATCCGGCAGCTGCATACCCAAACTTACTATATTGGAAGCCGTTTCGATAGATAAACAAGGCAACAGATGTCGTACCATCAAGTGGGCCGCCTTTTGTCATAACGAGTGGTTCTTCGAAAAATTGGAACCAACCAATCAGTGTTGTCACACTAACAAAGAAAATGGAAAAACTCATAAGCGGTATCGTAATTTTCGTAATTTGTTTCCAACGATTGGCTCCATCGATTTCGGCCGCTTCATAATATTCCTTAGGAATCCCTTGTAGGGCAGCTAAAAAGATGATCATATTAATCCCGATTGCTTTCCATATTGCTAAAATAATCAATGAAATCTTAGCCATCGTGGGATCTTGTAGCCATGGAACTGGTCCCATATGGAATTTAGCTAAAATAAAATTAAATAAACCAATGCTAGGATTATATAAATAAGACCAAACAACGGCGATAGCGACGGTATTTGTAATCGATGGTGTATAGAAAACCAAACGAATAAGTTTAAAAAAGGCTGATCTACCGAAGTTAATCATAATAGCAATAGCTAATGAGAATGCCACTACTAACGGAACTCCTATGATTACGTAAAACAACGTATTTCCTATTGCTTTTGCAAAAACAGTATCTGTCAAAACACTTTTGTAATTATTCCATCCAATAAAATGAACACGTGACCAATCAGCTAAACCAGCGAGACTTAAATCTGTAAAGCTAATAATCAAAGCCACAATAATAGGAATGATTGAAAATAATAGTAGCAGAGTAAGCGCAGGAAAAATAAACAAAAATGGTGCCAATATTCCTTGTTTTTTCATCATCATTTTTCCTCTCATTAAAAATAAGAAAAGCGCAAGCGCCCGTTTAGCAGCGGAGGGAGAAGAGCGAAGTTCACTAGCCGCTGGGCTGCTTTCGCTAGACAGTTATCAAAGTTCAATGATATATATTCCTATTAAATAAGAATGAACCTTCTTGTCGGTTCATCAAATGCGGACAGAAAGCTTTAGCTTTCTGTCCGCCCCAAGAGAGACTATGTTTTTGGCTTGCTTGCCAGTCAAAAAGTCACCCCATACATCCATAAGCAAGTTCGTTCTTATTTTCCTAAAATTGATTTGGTTTGAGCGTTTAAATCATCCATAGATTTTTGAACATCTTTGCCTGCGGAATAAATTTGTTCCCACTCTTTCAAGTAGGCTTGTGTAATTTGATCCCATTCTTTCATAAGAGGCATTGGCTCAGAGCTTTTCAATTGCTTTCCAAAAGTCGAAATAAATGGATCACTTGTAAAAGTTGTATCTTCCCACGCTTTTTGGCTTGTTGGCAATGAACTGCTAGATTTGAAGAATGCTAATTGATTCTCAGGTTTGGCTAGGAATTCAATTAATTTAAGTGAATTATCTTTATTCTTACTTGTGTTAAAGATGGCTAAGTTTGAACCGCCAGTATTAGATATATTGTTATCAGGTCCCTTAGGTAGTTCAGCTGTTGCCCATTTGCCTTCAATGTCTGGAGCATTGTCTTTAATCGCATTAATCATCCATGGTCCACTGATAAACATTGGCACAATTCCCTCGCCACCAAAGCCTACGCTAATATCTAACTTTAAGTCGTGGTCAGGAGCAGCGCCAGTTTTAATGAATTTTTCTAGGTATTTCAAGGAATCTACAAAAGGTTTCTTATTAAACTGCGGATTTCCCTTATCATCAAATAATTTGGCACCATTTTGACGCGTAAACATAAATCCAAACGTAGGTTCACCACCATCTACATTAAATCCGTATTTGCCTTCTCCACGTTTAGAGAGCTTTAAAGATGCATCATATAATTCATCCCATGTTTTTGGTGCATGGTCATATCCCACTTGATTTAATAGATCGGTACGGTAGTATAAGGCACGTGTTTCTGTATACCAAGGAACAGCATAAAATTTATCATCGAATTTGGTCGTATTAACTGATCCACTGAAAAAGTTTTCAGGTTTTATCGTCTCATTCTTTTTAACATCATCTGTAAGATCCATCAATATCCCTGCATCAACAAATTCAGACATATACGTTGTTCCCATTTGGACCACATCTGGACCCGATTTAGATGCAACAGCGGTTAATAATTTGTCATGTGCTGAACCCCATGGAATACTTTGAATTTTAACCTTTATTCCGGTTTCTTTTGTAAAGTTATCCACGATCGGTTTAATTTGTTTGTCACCATCGCCCATAAACCAAAATGTTATTTCTTTAGATTTACTACTGCTGCTGTCTGTATTTTTTGATGAACAGCCGGCGATAAAAGTTGAAAGCACCAAAGTCAAAATGACTAACCACAAAGCTTGCTTTTTCATTGAATAAAACCTCCAATTTGTTTATCGAAACGTTTCTATGGATTATTATACTTCCAACTGAAATCGTTTTCAATAAAAATATTTTACTAAAGCCAAATTTCAAATTTATTGGTATGATTTTGAAATAATGGGTCTATTTTTTCCTTTATAAGAGAAATACCACCCTGACGGTAATAGTTTTTCTCGTCTTCAAAGGTCAATTCATGGTCATTTAATAAAATTTTCCTCTTATCACTTGAATTTGCCTTATGAAAGTCTACCGCAATTTGATAGTTGTGATAGGAAAATTGAAACGTTAAACCAGATTGTAAAAGTTCTCCTGGCAATACTGGATCAAATACTAAATGGGAAGAGGTTTCTCTAAAACCTAACATATTCCGTACGAATTGGTGCAGATAAATCCCTGGTCCACTGGAATATACTCTCCAACCACCTTTAACACTTACATTTTTTGTTTTTAAGTCCTTAAAATGTTCTTGTGCCTCATACCGTGATTTAAAATCACCATCTGAGCTACTGAAATACGTATTACTTTGCCTGATACCTGCATTTGAAACATAATCCTGAATAAGAATCGGGTTAATAAGTTGCAAGGCCTCCCAAGCCTCATTCTCCTTACCAAACTTTGCTAATGCTTCAACATAGCGAATATGGGCATGTACATATTGGAGTCCAATTTCTCTTCCAAAATTCGCTGCTTGCTCTGCACGTTTGAAAACTTCGCTTACGCCACCATGATAGGCCGCTGGCTTATTCATCAAGCGAACGCCATCTGGAAAAAGGAGATGCTGTTGGATTAGTTGAAGATGATGCTCTGCTTCATCTTTCTCTAAAAGGTCACTTGAAATACTCTGTATCATTGGCAATAAACGATACTGAATATTTGTTTTGTTGTCAGTGGGATGAAGCATATAGGAAACCTCACTAGGATTTTCCATCGAAATAAATCCTGGCAGTGTACTATCCTTTAAAAAGTATCTTCGAAAATCGTTTTTGATATTTTCAGCTAAGACTTTCAAATCATTTGCCCAATTTTTATCATACTGTTTTAATGCTTGATAGCTTTGGTAGATGGTTTGATAGGTTAGTGCAACCGTCCAGGTGCTGGCCATTTGTTTTTTTAGCTTGGCATTTGCTGGCTGTAACGTATCATCCCAGTCACCATCCCCATAGCTGGATAAATAGGTATCATGCAAAAAGTGGTCTTGGATGTAGGATACTTCCTTTTTTAAATGCTCCAACAATGTTTCTTTATATGGTGTCAATTCCTTTGTTTCTTTATCCATATATGGTAGTTCCATGGATAAAATCGTCACGTCATTCGTCGCAAGTAAATATTCGGAAACCATTTTTAGCGGCCAAACAATGATATCTCCATGACTCTCATGGGCCATAATGTTGGAGTAGCGATCAAACATAAACCATTGCGACCAGTTGCCATCTTGAATAAATTGATGGGAGAACAAAGTTTCAATTATTTTTCTCACGACAGGATAATGCTGCATCGCCATAAAGTATTCAGTTGGACCTTGGCATACGTCACGTGTTCCCCATGCTGCCCCACTATATTGTTCTAACCCGTGTGGTGAAAGGAAGTGGATCAGCATATCATGGGTATACCACCAAAAGATGGTGTTCATTCGTTCTAATTCAGGGGTTTGCTTCGAATTTTGAGATAAAGCAAATCCTCTCATAAGTGTTTTGTAATGCTGCTGAAAATCAGCTTTGGCATTTTCAAAAGTTTGTTTAGACGGTTGGTCGTTTCCTTCATATAAAGACCCGCCGATGGTCAGTGCTAAATCAGATGTCGGATCAAATGCTAATGACAATAAAGAGCTTTGATGGTCAGTTTCCGGACCTTCAAAGAAAATTTCATCCGTTGAAACTTTTACATTTTCCCCATTATAGGTCAGAAAATAATGCAAATGTGGATAAACCTCGTTTGCCAATGTCCCCTCTAGTGTATGAAAGGTGATGCTACCATTTTGAGGATCATGTACAAATGAAACCGGCACTTTATATTCTGTTTCATTCATTACCACTTGCTGTGTAACGACCATGCGATATTCTTTTTGATTTTGAGAATGAACTTCTAGTCTGACTTCAGGACGGTCCGATACAGTATAGACCGTAACAACTAATAGATCATCAGGCATTTTATAGTACCATTTCGCATAATTAAAACCCATTTCATATGCAGAGGGCATGGTTAGCAGTTGATAGTTGCCATCTACTTCAAGATAGATACGCTGTCCTGAAGTTTTCAAGCAATTCAAAGCATTCCTTGGGTTGGTAAACAATTTATGCATCGACGTATTGCCAATCACAACTTGGGATTGAAATATTCCATACATATAAGATGTCGATGCTAACACCTCTTCGTGTGGATCAAGATGGTTCCCGCTTAATAAAATATGTCCATGTGGCCGTTCAGAAAGGTTCTCTTTTTCTTTTAATACAACATGTTCGTGTGAAGGTGTGAAAAAGGATAACAGTTGTTGATCGTGCCACTCCTCCTGTTTACGTTCAGGAAACAAACTCTGTAAATCTTCCTTAGATAAAGAGTGTCCAACTATATTTTTGCTTAGGAATTGTTTGTTAAATTTCAGCTGATTCACTGGTTCCCATTGATTAGGGAACCGAATATCAATTCTTGCTTCGTCGAGGACAGCTTGGTATTCCAATTGTTGAATCGCCTCTGGTTGATTTTCTACAAAAAGCCCATAAAAGGTGAAGTGCTGATCGTTCGATAAGGTAACAGGCTTCGACTTCAATGCTGTAAAAGCAAACTCATATTGATACACTTCATTATCCAGGTTTTCTTGATCAAAAGCTTTTGGACGATTCGTTGTCTTGTAGGATTTACCGAAAAATTGGAATCCGTCGGTACTGAAACCCTCTGAATATGTCAAAGCACCTTGTTGAAGATAGGGAAAAACGCCATCATTTTGAGATTGATTTTGCCGTGAACAAACAACGTATCCTTTATTTTCATCAAATAAGACTTTGTGGTCAATATATTGTGATACATACGCTTCATTGGATTGAACCGCATTTTGGTTAGCTAAACCGAGATCTTGTGTGTAGATCACATCCACGGTTTCGCCATTTCCTTTTAAGTGAATATCCCAAAACCATATGTTATGGGAACTTAAAGAGAAAATCACTTCATAGTGAATATTTTCCACTAAACCATGCCAAAGTAATTGATTTTCTCTCTTTTGCCAATTACTTTGAGATTCGTTTCCAAGCAAAGGATACACTTGATAGGTTCCATCTTCTTGGTATATGCGAAGATAAAGGTTGTTTAAAGACCCATCAACAGGGTTCCCGTTTATTTGATTGATCATAATGCTCTCGTCATACATCGCATCATATAGCGTTCCATTTCGTAAAAAATTGAATTGTAATTTCCCTTTTTGCAAGGTAATAAAACGATTATGTTCCAACATTCACCCTTCTTTCTTACAAGACTAAAGATAATCTTTCTTGTAAAATATTTTCACTATCCCCGCCAACCATGAGAATAAACTCACCAGGCTCAATCGTTTTCTTAAAATCACTATGGATATAAGTTAATTGATCTGTTGTGATGGTAAACGTAATTTGTTTTGATTCATTTTTCTTTAAATGAATCTTTTCAAATCCTTTTAATTCTTTTACCGGACGGACGACTTTTCCTACTAGATCACGAATATACCATTGAATCGTTTCGACTCCATCATGATTCCCTGTGTTTCTAATCGTGACTGAAGCGGTAATCTCACCATTTTCCATTTTCATTTCTTTTGATGAAAGCTGCAAATCTTGATAATCAAAACTTGTATAACTCAGTCCAAATCCAAATGGAAACAGCGGCGTATTCGGAACATCTACGTATTTAGAAATGTATCGACCCTCTGTTCCTAGAAGCTCGGTTGGACGTCCTGTATTAAAGGCATTGTAATATACCGGAATTTGCCCGATATTTCGTGGAAATGACATGGTAAGTTTCCCCTGTGGAACAGTGTTGCCCACCAATATATTCGCAACTGCTTCCGCCCCTTTTGAACCTGGGAACCATGCTTCAAGGATAGCATCACACTTCTCACTAACATCGCTCAAGTCTAACGGGCGCCCATTAATTAATACGAGCACAATTGTTTTATTTAATTTGCTGATTTCGTTCAGCAAGTTCAATTGACATTCTGGTAACTGTAGATTTGTAACGCTTGCTCCTTCTCCCACCATATCGGCAGATTCGCCTAAAGCCAAAATAATTTTGTCTGCATTTTTGGCAATTTCTAACGCTTCTTCTAATTGGGTGGATGATCCATCTAATACTCCACATCCTTGCGCCTCTAATAAATGAGGATAATAGATAGAGAGTGCCGATGTAAGGGTCTGTGTTTCAGAACGATCACCCTTCCAAGACCAATTACCTAATAAATCAGTGCTATTTGCAACTGGTCCAATGACAGCAATTTTGTCTTCTATTTTTAAAGGAAGGGATCCATTATTTTTTAATAGAACAATGGATTCTTCAGCTGCTTTGAGGGCAATCTGTTGGTGCTCCTCACTGTAAACAACTTCAGCTTCTTTTTGTTCATCTGCACCGCGGTAGGGGTTTTCAAATAATCCTAAATCATTTTTTAATTCCAAAATTCGGAGGACGGCTTCATCAATCAAACCTTGCTCAATAAGCCCTTCCTCTACTAACTCTTGTAAGAAGTGGTGATAACAAAATGTCATCATTTCAATATCAACTCCGGCCTCGATAGCCAGTTCTGCCGCTTCTGCTTCGTCCGCTGCCACTCCGTGTGGAATTAATTCCTTGATAGCAGCCCAGTCAGAAATTAACACACCATTAAATTTCAATTCTTTTCGGAGAATATCTCTCATTAATTTTTTATTGGCGGTTGCAGGAATTCCTTCCAAAATATTAAAAGCTGTCATGACTAATTTAGAACCAGCTTGAATGGCTTCTGCATAAGCCGGTAGATAAAAGTCGCGAAATTCCCACTCAGAAATATCGACTGTATTATATTCTCTTCCACCTTCAGGAGCACCGTAGCCAGCAAAATGTTTCACACAAGCGGCTATACGTTCATGGTCATTTGTTAAATCCTTTCCTTGGTAGCCGTTCACAAATGCCTTTCCATAGAGTTGGTTCAAATAAGGATCTTCTCCTGTTGACTCCATCACTCGTCCCCATCTTGGATCCCGTACTAAGTCCACCATTGGCGAGAAAGTGACATGCAGGCCAGAAACAGCGGATTCCTTCGCTGCCACTTGTGCTGTTTTTTCTACCAACTCCGGATTCCAACTGCAAGCTAGCCCTAATGGAATTGGGAAAATCGTTCGATAACCATGGATAATGTCTGCCATAAACAATAGGGGAATACCTAATCTACTTTTTTCTATATAGTTTTTCTGTACTTCTATTAAATCTGCCGCTCCAGATAACCCAAGAACGGAGCCAGCTTGATGCAAGAGATTCTCATCCAATCCGTATTCCTTCATAGGTCCAGTGATGGCAGTTTCTCGATCAATAAAAAAATCTCCCGTCAATTGCTGCAATTGCCCAATTTTTTCGGGAAGCGTCAGTTGTTCAACTAAATCAATTAACTGTTCATGTTTCAAATGGATGCACTCCTATTATTTTTTATAGAAACGTTTCACCAAAATTATAAACACTTTCACTGCCTGAATCAAGTAAAACTTCCGTGCTTGCACTCTCCAAAGTTAACATCCTCCTAAAAAGTATTATTTTTTTGTACTACAACTGTGAAAAATAGATATTGACATTATATTCCATTGTTGATACTGTATTAATTAATTAATACAGTAATACAATCTGGTATTGGAGGTTGTTATGGAATTTAATCAGAGGGAGCCAATTTACTCTCAAATTATTAATGACATCAAAATAAAGTTCATTAATGGCACCTATCATTTAGGGCAAGAAATCCCCTCTAGACGTGAGCTGGCCAAAAGATTAGGTGTAAATCCTAATACGATTCAGAGAGCTTATAAGGAAATGGAGGACATGAATTTAATTGTGACCGTCAGGGGACAGGGAAGCTTTATGACAAGCGATCAGGAAATGCTCGAATCTTTACGAGAAAATGTGTTATTTGATGCGGTAAGCCAAAGCATTGAGATGCTGAGGTCATTCGGAAAAGAGGATAATGAAATTTTGGACATTATTAAAAAGTATTTGGAGAGGGGAAAGTTACAATGATTGAAGTGGATCATGCTATAAAAAAGTTTGGAAGTAAAAAGGCATTAGATGCACTATCTTTTACTATAGAAGAAGGAAAAATCATCGGTTTGCTTGGGACGAATGGGGCAGGGAAATCGACATTACTCAAGGTTTTGATGGGGCTGCAGCGTTTGGATAACGGAAGAATTACCATTGATGGAAAAGTGCCTTCCTTATCGACAAGAGGAATGATGGCCTATCTACCTGACATTGATGTCTGGTATCCTTGGATGAAATTATCTGATGTCATGCAATACATGAAAGACATTTACTGGGATTGGAACGTTAAAAAGTCACATAAATTGTTGGAATTTTTCGAATTAGAGAAAGACACTTTTATCAAAGATGCCTCAAAAGGTACAAAGGCTAAAATAAAATTACTTTTGGCATTAAGCCGCCAAGTGAAATATTTACTTCTTGATGAACCCTTTTCAGGAATTGATCCATTTGCAAGACAACAGATCGCAACAGCTATCGTGGATGATTTTGTAGAAGAAGGTCAAACAATCATTATCACCACTCATGAAATAGCCGAAGTGGAAAAACTCCTCGACGAGGTGGTATTTATACACGAAGGGAAACTGCTACTTAAGGGACATGTAGAATCACTTAAAATGGAAAAATCCATGTCTTTGATGGATATCTTGGAAGAGGTGTATAACCATGCACGCATTTAAACGTCTATTAAAGACTGACCTGCGAAATAGAAGAAATACTATATTTATTAATCTTGGCGTAATTCTTATCTCAAACATCATACTAGCCCTGCTTCCATTTCAATTAAACATTCCTCAAACGGGATACAATTTCGTAATGACACTTAATATAATTGTTTTTTTTGCAGTACTCTACATTCCTTTACTAAATTGCTTTTCAACCTGGAGGGAAGAATGGAAACAACATGCCATTTTCCAATTATTATCTCTTCCGGTCCCAAGGACATATTTGCTCATTTCTAAGTATATTTCGATTTTAATAGAGTTTTTGCTCATTTCGGTGGTTATGTTAACAGGCTTAAGCGTACAAAATTGGCTTCAAAAAGGATTATTATTTAGAGTAGAGCCTCTCATCACCTTGAATTGGTCTAAAGGGCTGTTCATTACAGAAATCATGTTTTCCGTAACATGTCTCATTTTTTTATGTTTCTTTAGTACACTTTTAGGGAAATGCTTCCGAAGATTTTCTCAGTTCATTACCTTCATTACCTTTTTTGTTGGATGTGTAATTTCGATTATAGTTTTGTTTACTATGCAGCCGTTGTTCGTATCAATCCTGCTAAGTCTTATCTATTTTTTCGGTAGCTTATATTTGCTGGAAAAGAAGGTGGGGATCGAATGAATAGTGGATTGTTTTTTGGTGAGTTTTTAACAAATGCAAGTCAGGTAGGCAGCGTGATTCCTAGTTCAGGTTTTTTAATTAGAAAAATGCTTCCAGTAACTATACCTTGGCATAAAATGAATCAGATTGCTGAACTTGGTCCAGGAACAGGTGTATTCACACAATATATTCAGCAAGAGAGGACCTCTTCAAGTGAATTCTATTTGTTCGAAAAAAATAATAAGTTTAAGGATAATTTGCATCAACGCTTTCCGCAACTTCCACTGTATAATGATGCGTTGCAACTGAAGGAAGTGGTAAAAGAAACAAACCGTCCTTTTGATTTGATCGTTTCCGGTCTTCCATTTACCAATTTCTCGAATGAATTGCAGCATCAATTGTTACAAACAATTAATGATTCATTGGCAAGTAACGGGGTATTTGTTGCCTTTCAATATTCCTTGCTACTCAAAAGGAAATTTAATCGATACTTTCGGATAATGGATACCGGATTCACTTGGATAAATGTACCTCCAGCATGGGTCTTTAAATGTGGAAAACGTGAGCTGTAATTTTAAATGGATGAACTTACTCAAAAAAGCGATGTAGCAATAATAATCGTGACATTTCAGGCTAGAAATGAAATGTATGGGAATCCTGGGATTTTGATATAAGAAAAAAGATTACGAACAGTGATCGTCACTGTTCGTAATCTTTTTGCGATAAATTCATTGGCTTATATTTCTTCCAACTAAATACCTCAGTTGTCGCGAAGTTCTACAATTGTTCCTTCAGGGGCTTTCACTTTACATAAGTAGCCGTTTTCACATGATAAATGGCTTCATTATTCTTCGGTAAAAATTCAACGTCTAATTTTCTTAGACGAGTAATCTCTGCGTTTAAATTCTCAACCCATAGGCAAAAATGTGCTAGATGTTGACTATTTGTATTTCCATTCATAGGAATCAAGTACCCATTTCTAAGAAAATTCTAATTTTGCTAAGCTATACTTTTCTTGTCTAAAGTACTGAGTACGAAAAGTGTTAGGAGGATTTTCAAATGAAAAAAAAGGATAAAAAGTGGGTACTCCTTTGTTCTACTGCCCTTGCAGCAGTTTACTCAGCTGGTTATTTTACTACAGAAACCCAGGCAACCATAGGTCAACCGATACATCATGTTGAAAATAGCTTTCAAACAAAAAGCAGTACCTTAAGTAATTCTAATGGAATCAGCAACAAAACAAATAGCCTGTATAAAGATGGTACATTTAATGGTACAGGAATGAATAGACGTGGATCCATTGATGTACAAGTAACCATTAGAAGCGATAAAATTACCGATGTTGAAATTAGCCATTTTGCTATGCATTATACGGAAAGTGACGTAGTGGGGCTGCCAGATGAAGTAGTGCAGAAGCAAAGCGCTCAAGTAATGAATGTATCAGGTGCAACTTATAGTACGCAAGCATTCGAGGATGCGATACAAGATGCCCTTAATCAAGCCCAGAACGTAGCAGGTTAACAAAATGAAAAAAGCGAAATTGTATATGGATACCCTTGTAGATATACAGGTAGTCACGGAGAAATCAAAGGAAAAGATGGAAGAGAAAATAAATCGTGCGTTTACCGCTTTTCAAAAAGTTGAGCAAGCTTGCAGTCGTTTTACCCCTTCAAGTGAATTAATGCAGGCTTGCCAAATAATCGGAACACCAGTGGAAATTAGTCCTTTTTTATTTGAACCCCTTTTGCTTGCTATCGAAATAGCAAAGTTGACGGATGGTTTATTCGATCCTACGGTGGGAAAGGTGATGGAAGAGAATGGATTTAATCGCCATTATTTAACTGGGGATTTAATGGAAAGTCCATCTTCTGATTCCGTTAGTTTTCACGATATCGTCTTAGATCTACGAGCAAGGACATTAACCTTGAAAAAGCCTTTAGTTATTGATTTAGGGGCTGTGGCCAAAGGGTTCGCGATTGATTTGGCTGTAAATGAGTTGAAGGAGTTTGCAGGATTTGTCGTCAATGCTGGTGGCGATCTGTTTGCAGGCGGAGTGGACGAAAAGGGGAATCCGTGGAAAATCGGTATCCAGCACCCCCTTCAAAAAGATGAAATAATGAATACCATTGAAATTTCTGATGAAGCGATCTGCACATCCGGAAGTTATGAGCGAAGGAGTCCGAATAGACCAGATTTGCATCATTTAATGAATCCGAAAACAAAACACTCACCCAATGAATTGATTAGTTGTAGTGTGATCGCCCCATTCGCGATGATGGCAGATGCTTTTTCCACAGCATCATTTCTGCTTGGTGCAAACAAAGGGAAAAGGCTGATTGAAGAACTAGATATGAAAGGATTACTCATCAAATCCGATTTACAAATTGTTAGAGCTGGAGGGATTTAATTGACTGCAAAGAAATGGATGAAAACTCCAAAGGGCTATGTCACCATTGCTATGGTTGCTTATCTTATTATCGCTTCCATCGGCTCAAAAAATATAATGGGCATTTTGAATAGTATCATCGCGGTTAGTATATCATTAGCTGTAAACTTCCTCTATTGCACGATTACGAATAAAAAAGGCAGTAAGGATGGTTCAGTTATTACCGGATTAATCATTTCTCTGATTTTGAGTTTTACGACATCTTGGGCTATTGTGGCAGGAACGGCTGTTATGGCCATCTTGTCTAAGCATCTATTGGTCTATAAGAAGAAACCAATTTTTAATCCAGCCGCCTTTGGTTTACTGCTATCGATTTTTATTTTTCATACAGGGCAAAGTTGGTGGGGAGCTTTTGGGGATCTTCCTTCGTGGATGATTATTTTTCTCTTGGTTGGTGGATATATCGTAACCGATCGAGTGAATAAATACCCTCAAGTTTTTTCATTTCTGGGAGTCTTTTTTATCTTGCTGTTTCTTATGGGTTATTTCAACGTTGGAAATGCAGCTGATGCACTACGGCCGCCATTTATCAATGCTACCCTATTTTTTGGCTTTTTTATGCTCACAGATCCACCAACATCGCCAGCTAAAGTTAAGAATCAAGTCATTTTCGGTATTCTGTCTGCAGTATCAGGAATTCTTGTTTATGGAATATTCGGTGGTCTAACCTATTTGTTTATCGGGTTGTGTATCGGGAACCTTTATAGTTACCTCAATAAACGCTCATCTTCAAAGGTGTCTGCTCTTAGGCAACAGGTAAAACCAACACATCGAGTTCTTGGTAAATAGAATTGGCTATCTACGCAAATTTTTGTAAAATTTTAGTTGAAAAACGTTGGGGAATACTATATTCTATGAAGATTTTAAGGGAGTTGGCAGGGGAGAATGCGTGTATTGGTCGTAGAAGATGATTTACCATTAAGACGAATCATTTCAACTATATTAGAGGAAGAAGAATACGAGGTGGACCAAGCTGAAAATGGGGAAGAAGGCTATTTAATGGCTTCATTGTGTGAGTACGATTTGATCACCCTTGATATTATGCTCCCGAAAATGGATGGGTTTTCATTGATGAGAAAATTACGGAGTGAAGGGTATCAAACACCTACATTGTTCCTTACGGCCAAGGACCGGATTGAAGATCGAGTAAAGGGCCTAGATTATGGCGCAGATGACTATATCGTGAAGCCGTTTGCAACCGAAGAATTTTTAGCAAGAGTCAGATCGTTGCTCCGTCGGTCGGGGAAAATCGGATTGGAAGGAAAAATAACTTATGGTCCGATTCTCTTAGATACCAATCAGCATGAAGGTTTTATCAATAATGATGGTTTAAAATTGACCATTAAAGAATATGAATTACTTTTTTATTTGATTCAAAATAAAGAACAAATCTTAACGAGGGAACAAATTTTTCAAAGGGTATGGGGAATTGAATCGGAAACAACAGACGCCATTGTTGATCTTTACATCCACTATTTACGGAAAAAATTAGCTCCTTTTGACTCTGAACGTCTGATTCGGACTGTCCGTGGTGTGGGATATATGTTGAAGGAGTAGTCGAACCCATGTTTAAAAAAACGAAACGCCGGCTTGTCATTCTTAATGCACTTGTCTTTTTTATTCTCCAAAATACTTTTGGGGCTCTTATTTATTTTTATACGTACTATAGTTTGTACCATCAAGTGGATCAAAATATTTTAGAAAAGAAAAATCACCTGCTCCACGAAAGGGAGAGAATGGGAACGGAATTAAACCAGGAGCGTGAAGAAAATCATCGGCTTGTCTATCTACTATGGGGGAAAGGTAATAAGCTAAACCAGGTGATTCCTAGCAACTCCATTACCCATGTAGGTACGGACCGTTTTTCGCAATTGTTAAATAAGGAAGGGCTGCAATCAACAACTATTGGAACGGAATCCTATCGCTTTATCAATATATCTGTTTCAACGTATAAAAACTATTCACCTGTACAGAAAATCCAAGTGGTATATAACCTAAAACGAGAAAATGAAATGTTATCTCATTTACTTATGGTTATCGGTTTTGGCTCATTATTAAGTGTATTTATCGCTATCCTAGCAGGAATCTATCTTGCCAATAAAGCATTAATACCGATCAAGATGTCCTGGGAGAAGCAGCAGCAATTTGTGGCAGATGCCTCACATGAATTGCGCACACCACTCTCAGTTATGAAGTTGAATTTAGAGCATTTATTTCGTCATCCTGATCATAGTGTCGAACAGGAAAGTGAGACCATTCATCAGGCCATTCAAGAAATTAACTACCTGTCAAAAATGGCATCCGATTTACTGACCTTAGCGCGCTCTGATTCCAATCAGCTGCAGCTGATCCAAGAGACCATCCAGTTAGATGAGATACTCCATCAAGCGGTTAAGGATTTTAAAACGCTAGCAATCTTAAAAAATATTCAGTTAACAGCTGACATTCACCCAATTAAGATGATTGGCGATAAAGAGAGACTAAAACAATTGTTTGTCATTCTATTAGACAATGCTCTCAAATACACAAAGGAAAATGGAACCATTTCCATTAAAGGCAGTGTGAAAAATTCGCGCACAATCATTGAAATATCTGATACAGGGATTGGTATACCGAAGGAAGATCTTCCCTACATTTTTGATCGATACTACCGTGGTGATAAATCCAGAACTCGTCATTTAGAAGGAGCTGGTTTGGGGCTTTCTATAGCAAGATGGATTATTCAATCCCATTCAGGCAAAATTCGTATTATGAGCAAAGAAGGGGAAGGGACCCATGTTTTAGTCAGCCTCCCTCTAAAAAATAAAAATTAGTTTTTAGCTAAAAAGCACACCATTTCAAAATAATACTGAATCCTCAAATTTATAGGTGCCAAACCCCGAAAAGTTAACGTATTAACACACTTGGGGTCTGGCACCTTTTTTGAAGAGTAATCAGATACTTTATTTAAAACGAAGCAAACAGAGTACATGTTACCAAATAGTCATATAATAAATGTGACCATATATACATGTATGGTGAATCCCGTTGCTGCTACTTTATTAAGGAAGAAGGGTTTTTCCGAAAGGGAAGAGTTCAGATAATCTTGGCGGATTCCCCTGTTTATAGTGGAATGGCCTCAATTAAAAACTGGATGGGACAGGAACTATTTAAAATTAAGGAGGGTTTCAATCGGTGCATGATTTAGATTTACATCATATATTTGAACTCGGTCTAATTTTAGTTATGATTGCTGCTGGTATTACCGCTATTGCCAAAAAGTTTAAAAAGCCTTATCCGATTGCGCTCGTCATTGTGGGTACAATTATTGGTCTTGTAAATATTCCGGTGTTAGAGCCTCTAAAACAATTAATAACCCAAGGAGAAGTTTTTCACTTTGTTATTATCACTTTATTTTTACCTTCGTTATTAGGAGAAGCAGCATTAAAGCTTCCTTTCTCCCACCTTAGAGAAAATAAAAATCCTATTATTGCTTTAGCATTTGGCGGAACCTTGTTATCATTTGTCATCATCGGTTTTCTGGCAATCTGGCTTTTAAATTTTTCTATCCCAGCAGCGTTTGTATTTGCGGCCTTAATGAGTGCAACCGATCCAGTAAGTGTACTATCCATTTTTAAAAGTGTGGGCGTAAACAAAAAGTTGGCTACGGTAATAGAGGGAGAAAGCTTGTTTAATGATGGATTAGCGGTTGTCTTTTTTAAAATATCTGCCTTTTATTTACTAACATATATTGAGCTTGGGATCGAAGGAGCAGGCCTTGGTTTATGGGAATTTTTTAAGGTGATTTCTCTTGGTCTCATCATTGGTGGAGCCCTTGGCTATGGATTTTCACATTTAACCAAATACTTTGATGATTATCCTTTGGAAATTATTTTTAGCATGATTCTTTTTTACGGTTCCTTTTTGCTCGCTGAAAGTGTTCATGCATCAGGAGTAATTGCCGTGGTTGTTGCCGCTCTTATTTTGGGGAATTATGGAGCAAAAATTGGGATGAGCCCCACGACAAAGTTAAATATTAATAACTTTTGGGATGTTGCTGCATTACTGGCAAACTCTCTTGTATTTCTAATGGTTGGATTAGAAATCACAAGAATTAATCTAGCGGACAAATGGGGTTTTATTGTTTTAGCGATAGTAATTGTTTTATTTGCTAGGAGTTTTGCCGTGTACATAAGCTTATTGTTTATTAAAAATTTCCCAAACTCGTGGAAGCATATCATTAATTGGGGAGGCCTAAAAGGGTCATTATCGATTGCTCTTGTTCTAAGCCTACCCAGAGATTTTGTGGGACGGGAGGAGATTTTGATCCTAGCTTTTAGTGTGGTGTTGTTCTCATTAGTCGTTCAAGGACTTTCGATTAAACCGCTTTTAACATTCTTAGGTGAGAATAAAAAAGAAAAAGGCTATGTGGTGTATGAGGAACTGATCGCACGTGGTCACCGATTTGAGACAGCCATATCAGAAATAAATAAGGTAAAAAAGAACTTATTTATAACGGAAACCGTTGCAAATGAGATCGTCAATCAATATCAACAAGAACTTGTTAAATTACAAAGTGAAATGGAACTTCTTTTTCAAAAATATCCTGAACTAAAAGTGAAACAGCAAACCATCTTACAAAAACATTCCTTATATGCTCAGCACGAAGCTATTGAAATCCTGCTAAAGGAAGACATCATTTCTAATGAAGTCGCCGCAAAAGAACACGACCAGATTACAAACAATCTTGTGAAATTAGAGGAATCTCATTAGCGGAAATAAGTTACTTTTTGTCACCCTCACGGTTCAAATTGGTTCACTGATAATCTTAATAGAATAAACTAAGGTAAAATCACGCTAACAAGTAATGGCAATGGATGATAATCATGCAGATTATTACATGAAGTAGGCAATAGATTACCCTTTGCCATTCAACCCTCGACTTCCCTTCGCAATAAACGCTACTTTACCTTGGAAATTCCACCACTTATAAGCTTTACTTTTACATCAATGGATGCAATGCTACTTTTGTCTAAAGGAAGTTTGCCGCCTTCTTCCAGTCTGTTCCACTCGTTTGGCTTATCTCTGTATATGGTTTCTGACAGTCCAAGAACATCAACCCCTAATTCAAGACCTTTGAGGTAGGTCCCCATTATTTGCTTTTTTACTTCTCGAGCTGCTAATTTCTCAAGTTCCTTTTCCTTAAAATGTTCTTTTATTTCTGGGATGGTTGCCTGCATCGAGATTTTAATATTGAAGGTGGCTTTACCAGCTGTTACCTTCGGCTTAATGGATGATTTTATTTTATTCATTACTAAAATAGCCCTCACAGATTGTTTTTCTTTAATTTCTATAGGTGTACGCTCCGTTTTTTTTTCCAACCAACGGAGTCCTAAGAGATAACGACGAGCCAAACACCTTTTGAATTGCTTGTTTTCAAGAAAACAAATCCCGCCAGGTTTGAGTTTGGGCGAAATCTTCTTATTCTCTGTCCAGTCTCTCACGATGGTTAAATACGGTAACGGGACGGTTTGTCCATCTTCATTCCATTTCCGGATAAACTCGTAAAGATATAGTGGGGCAATTTCTGAACTTTGGGTGTATGGGTTTAAAGGGCTATTTAACTGAGAATAAAGAACCGATAATTCCGCAGTCGAAGGGGTATTAAATACTTCCTCGATAGGTTCTTTAGTAGCCATGGTCCAAACTGTATACCGAAATTCATAATATCTATCCCAAACGTCTAAAACCTCGTTAACAACACCACGCTTTAAAGCTTTTTCGCTAAAAACAATGGTTTTAACATGACTCCAAGCAATTTTTTGTGGGATTGATGAATACAAATTGAAAATGGCAGCATCGAAAGAATATCCTTCTCCTTTTGCAACATATGTCTTTTGTCGTTGAGACTGCCCTGATTCCTTTTTTGCTATTCCACTAAAGTTTATCATCTGTAAGTAAATAATCACTTTACCGTTCCTATAATCTACTCCAACAGAGTTAACATAGATCATGTGTTCAATCTCTTTTGCTCCCCAACAACCAGTAAGCAAAAGAGAGAGCAGCAAAATGACAAGAATGTTTTGAGTAAATTTCATGGTAATCGTCTTTCCTTTTTTCTGCTTATCAAAAAAATAAACAGTTATTTTTTTCTCCCCCATGGCATTCGAAAGAAGATTTTGTATATTTCTTGGAAACTTGGCGGGGAAAGAGGAGTCATATAATACATGCCAAAGGAACGTAAATTTACCAAGTAAAGAATAAAAGACAACAAACATATTAACACTCCAAACAAACCAAAAATGCCACTGATTATTAACACCACAATCCGAATCAAGCTGAAAACACCAACCAAAGACTGATTTACCAAAGTAAAGGTGGAGAGCACTGAAATGGCAATAATAACAATAATCCCAGGAGCTGCAATCCCGGCGCTAATGGCTGCTTGACCGATAATTAGTCCTCCTACAACCGATAATGTTTGGCCAAAGGAAGATGGCAGCCTTAAACCAGCTTCACGAAATATCTCAAACAGGAGCAACATAACGAGCGCCTCCAGCGGAACTGGCAGTGGCACGCCTTGTCTAGAATTCACTAATGTCGCAAGAAAAGTGAAAGGCAGCTGATCTTGATGATAGGTTGCGAGTGCTATCCAAAAACCAGGCAAAAACAAGGCAAGTGCCACTCCGCTTATTCTTAAAAACCTGGTAAATGCCACAAAGAAATTATTCAAATTAGCATCTTCGGAAGTATTTAATAAAAAATTAAAATTAATTGGTGCGATTAATACTGTTGGTGAACCTCCGACTACCAGTACAAATTTACCGTGAAGAAGGGAATTAACGGCAAAATCAGGTCTTCCAGTATAGGCGAATAATGGGAATAATGAAAATCTGGTCAAAATTTCTTCCAGTTGATTACTGCTTACAATCCCGTTTACGTGTATGTTCAACAGTTTTGTCTTAATTTCATGTAACGTGTTTGGTTCAATTGCGTTTTTCAGGTATAAAAGATGAACTTTTGTGGCCGTTTGCGAGCCAATGGTGTATTCTTCTACTGCCAATAATTCGGTTTTGAGTCTTTTTCTAATAAGCGCAATGTTTATCATCGCTTCTTCAGTAAACCCATCTTTTGGACCTCTCATTGAAATCTCTGTATTTGCTTCCTCCGGATCTCTTTTTGGGGGATTGGCTAAATTTACAGAAAACATGTTGTTCGAAGGAACAAACAAAAGCAAGAGTTCACCATGTAATACAGTATCTATAATTGATTTTTCAAATTGGTCCATTTGAAGAGCGGTCATGTGAAATGGAACATTTTGTTGAAAGTCTGGAACGGTTAACAAAGGAAACTGATTTGTCATGTTTTTTAAATTTGGAATGATGTATTGTTCCACTTTTGTACTGTCGCACAATCCTTCACAGTAAACTAGATGAACAGCAGTTCCCTGAATCCCTTGAGAAAAGGGGAGCGTGATTTTTTTTATGTCCGAACTTGAATCAAGCAATCCTGTTATTGCTTCAAGTGGTGATTTATTTTGAAAACTGTTATTTATATTCAAGGGTTTAATTTCTCCCTTCGATAGCCGAAGTTAATTAGCCCAACAACAATCAAAGAAAATATAAGGATGCCAAATAATGAATACGGGAGTATATATTTTGACATAAGATGCAAAAAAAACGGATCACTATAAGGAATGACAGTAATACCAACTAATATTAAAAACATAATACTAAGAGTTATCACTTTATTTTTATTATTTTGAATATTGAACACATCGATGATTAAAAACATCATCAATGAAATTCTCAAAAATGCACCACAAAACCATTGATAAATACTTAAAAAATCTAAATGCTCTACGTATCGACCAATTGTCACTAATCTCCATTCTTCATATGCGGGAAATCTGAGCTTTGCCGCTTCCTCAGGTCCAAATTCAATGATTGCCCCAATTAAAGGACCAATGGTTAGCCCCATTATCAGCAGAATAATGATCGCTAATGAACGATAAGATATACGCGACCGAATATGATGTTGCAAAAAGAAGAGCATAAAAACCTCAACAAACCCAGCACCCACATAAATGGTTCCGTCCCATGCAGGCTGCATTCCATGAGCCAAAATAGGTTTTAAGAAAGAATAATTTTTATGAGGTATATTTGCGAGCATAACAAAAATACCCAAGATAATGACAAACGGTAACAAAACTCCGGCAGTATTAGCCAAAGAATGAATTCCCATAAAAGCGTTGATTGCAGAAATAAGAACCAATATAAGGGTAAGAATAAGGACTGGGGTATTCGGAGAGAAAGCAAGATGGATCCAATGAACAGTGTCCCTAACTGTAACAGCACATAACACAAACAGATATACGCTTGCTACTATGGCAAGCAAGTGACCCACTATTGGATGATAAGCTTGCTTTAGCCACTCAAAGAGGTGCTGCTTACGTATTTTGAGGATTCCGGTGTGCAACAATGCAATCCAAACAAGAGAACATGCACTGGCTAACAATACAGAAACCCAGGCATCACGTTTCGCTGCATCAAGCAAGATAGGGATGATGATTACATGATTTAAAAGCCCAGTACTAAGCATGATAATCATCACAGTTTGTACAAGCGATACCGGAGATCTCATTTTCTTATCCTCCTCAATAATCCGCGGATAGTACTATCGTCCCTTTTTTACAATAATTTATTCACACCCCACTGTGAGGAGTCAGTAGGGTGGAAATTTTGAAAGTCTCCCACTTCTTATCAAAATCTAAACACTAAATACCCCTGTTGTCACGAAGTTCTACAATTGTTCCTTCAGGAGCTTTCACTTTACATAAGTAGCCGTTTTCAACATGATAAATGGCTTCATTATTCTTTGTTAAAAATTCAACGTCTAATTTCCTTAGACGAGTAATCTCCGCGTTTAAATCCTCAACCCAAAGGCAAAAATGTGCTAGGCCTTGACTATTTGTATTTCCATCACTAAGTATTTCATTGTATTTTCCCGTTTGTAGTTCAATATAAAAATCACCTAATTGTATCCAGGTATTAAAGTCTCTCCCATGGAAATTGGGAGATTCTTGTACCACTTTAAACCCTAATCCTTGCGTATAAAAGCTCAACGTCTCCTTATAAGAATTCGTTTGGATACACAAATGATGAACAAAATTGTTTGTCATGAAAACTTCCTCTTTTCAATTGATAATAAGTACTGGTAAAACCATGATACCAATATACCAATTTTTAAAGATTTATTCTCTTTAAAACGCCACTTTTGGTTTGTTTTTATCCTAGATTTTTATTATTTTACGTCTATTCTTAATTTACTATGAAAGCATTAAATGATTGTAAAGATAGTGTGAAAATGTCGTATTTTGTAGGAATTTCATAAACAATGAGAATATTGGCTTCTGACCCCAATGCTGAATCATTAAGAATTGTTAGAGTTTTGTAAAACTATTGTGATACCTGATTGTTTCTTCTCTTTTTATGTTATAAATGGGGTGTCATAAGGTATTCCGCTCGTTTTATAAAAATGATAGGCGCAGAAAAAATCGAGGTTGGCTCAATAAAGAAAGGTGTTGTTAACTATGTTACATTCCACCATTCAGAAAAAAGATTATCGTTTGAATCCATTCCATCCTATTATAAAAAACAACGGAACAAAAAAAGTAAAAAATGTCATCGTCCTTATCGGCGATGGGATGGGTTTTTCATATACCACCGGTCTTCGTTATTTCAATCATGATTCCCAAAAAGGATTCATGAATCCCACTATATTTGATCAATACTTCGTCGGTTCCCAATCTACCTATTCATTGGATACAGAAAGTAATATTACAGATTCCGCGGCAGCAGGAACTGCTTTATCAACCGGTTATAAAACCTATAACGGTGCCCTTGGCGTGAACGTGGATAAACAAGTCGTTCCGACCGTTTTAGAATATGCTAAATTTCGTGGCAAATCTACGGGGCTGGTTGGAACAAGTCAAATTAATCACGCCACACTGGCGGCGTTCGCCGCACATAATGAATCCAGAGATCAATATGATCAAATTGCCGATGATTACCTTGATGAACAAATTGAAGGCAAACATAAAATCGACGTGATGCTTGGGGGAGGAACCTCTTATTTCTGTCGAAAGGACCGAAATTTAATCGAAGAGTTTGTAAAAAATCAATTTGGTTATGTAACAAATTTACAAGAGCTTGTCACAAATAAAAACGAGAAGCTCATAGGTTTATTCGCACCGATTGAATTGCCGAAACAGATAGATCGAGATCCATCTGTTCCATCACTTCCACAAATGACGAAAGCTGCTCTTCAACGTTTGCAGCAAAATCCAAATGGTTTTTTTCTATTAGTAGAAGGAAGTCAAATTGATTGGGCGGGGCATGACAATGATATCGTAGGGGTAATGAGTGAGCTTAAAGACTTTGAAGCAGCGTTTCAAGAGGCGATTCACTTCGCCTCAAATCGGGAAGATACGATTGTAATTGCGACAGCTGATCACTCCACTGGAGGGATGAGTATCGATCGCAATGATAACTATAAATGGAATCCAAGTGTGATTAAATCCATTACATCGACACCGTTTGTTATGGCAACACGATTGCATGAAACGAAAGATATGACAACCTTAAGGCAGCATATGCACGTTACTCTTCAGGAAGAGGACGTAAAAACCATACAATCAACGTTAGAAATGGAAGTAGAAGATACACGGCAAGCTCTGATTAACATCATCAATAACTATTCCAGTACGGGCTGGACAACAAAAGGACATACAGGTGAAGATGTTCCCATTTATGCATTTGGTCTCAATAGACATTTGTTTAGTGGAAGAATGGAAAACAGTGAAATTGCCAGGATTCTATTTCAGATTATTGATTAAGCTGGGATCGGATCCGTGTAGAAAGATTGGTGCCTGACTCTCGATGCTTTAACACAACACCACAAATGCTATCTGGAACGCTATTTCGGTTTGTTCTCTTAAACTGAAAAGTTGTACAATAGTTAAGATATGAATATTTCATCTAGGAGCAGACCAATGGATACTAAAGAGCAATCGTTACTAAATTACTACTATAGCAAGTTGATCGATAATACGTTTGATGAGAAGGATGCCTATACATTTTTGCTTTTAATTCGAAATCGGAGCAAAGAGATACACTGTATCAATGAGCTGGCAGATTTTGTTGCGAATCGAGACCAGCACAATGGCTATATCAAGGATTATCTGTTTGAAATAAGGAAAAAATTTGAAAGCCTGGGAAAAACGAATACAGCTATTAGGATTGAAGATGTATTTCCCTTCAAGGAAATGAAAAAAGGTATCAACCAGACATTGGCGGAGTATCAGTTAGCAGGGTTAACCAATGAAAAGATAAATGATTTTGTTGTCTGCCTGATTTCCATCCTGCAGCAGGTCAAAATTACCGATGAAACCGAGAGAGAAATTGGTAAACTATTTTTTGCCCTCTCCAATAAACAGATGATCTTGATGGCGGAAATAGAGGTTTCTCAAAACCTTTTCAAAAAAACCAATGCGGTTTTTCCGGTATTGACCGCCAATAATTGTTATGTCGACATCAAAAAGCAAGACAGGTATGATACTCCATATCTCTTTGCTGACAAGGTGATCGAAATAATCAATCAGGAAGGGAAACTGGAAATTATAATCCCAAAATAGGTGGATAATTTTTAGCCTCTAATAAAAGAGGAAATAGGTAAGAGAATTAGATGTATAAGGAGCAGATAGGGGAAACTTTATAGCGAAGGATAGAGCAGAAAGTGGAACCTTTTTATGTAACCGATGACTCTTGTATAATTATTAACGTATTGAAATGAGCGAAAGGTGGGCTTTATTCGTGGAAAAGGTACCGGCAAAGGTAAAGGCGATATTATTGGCAGATGATCCAGAAACATTTGTGACGAGAAGGATTTCAGAAGTGAATCTTGAATTTGGGGGAATGAGAGGGGATCGCCATTTCGGGGTGACCAGTAAGGCTGATTCAAGACAGCCGATGTATCCAAGAGGAACAGAGATACTAAACCGCCGCCAAGTTACCATTGTGTCAGAGGAAGAGTTAGCCAGGATTGCTGATGAATTAGCGGTCGAGTCAGTAATGCCTGAGTGGTTAGGGGCTAATCTCTTAGTAAAAGGATTTCCTGATTTAACTAAACTCACCATGGGCTCACGTATCCTTTTTTCAAGTGGTGCAGGATTAATTTGTATGGGAGAAAATCAGCCGTGCACCTTACCTGGGGATGTGCTCCAAAAGAATTATGAAGATCATGAGAAGCTGGCATTCCGTTTTGTGCGTGCAGGTTACAAACGGCGGGGAATCGTTTGTGCAGTCGAAAGACCGGGAATGATTCACGAAGGGGATGAAGTTCAGATCCTGATTAATGATTTTACCAATCCAATGCAATAAATAACGTGGAATGAAGTCAATGTATATAACTGGGTCATGAGGTTCATTAAGGGGATGGATTCATACATAGCTGATGGTTAAATAAACAAAATTGACGGACAACAAAAGGGAAAGATGACCATTTCTCGAATAAATATAGTGACGGATATAATTGAAGAATTTTTGGAGGATGCAGATGGGCTATATTGAGGATTTGCGAGAAATAATTGGAACGCGACCGCTCATTTTAGTAGGTGCTGTCGTGGGGGTAATAGATGAACATGGAAAAATTCTATTACAAAAAAGACCTGAAGGCGTCTGGGGGCTGCCAGGAGGCCTGTTAGAATTAGGTGAATCTGCTGAGGATGCTGGAAGAAGGGAAGTTTTTGAAGAAACAGGAGTTGAACTTGGCCAGCTTCAGTTAGTAGATGTATTTTCAGGTAAGCAGTATTTTAGAAAACTGCCAAATGGAGATGAATTCTATCCAGTCACGATTGCTTATTTTTCAAAAGATATTATAACCAGTACCATCAGGATTGATGGAAAGGAATCGATTGATGCAGGATTCTTTGATTTACGAGAATTACCAAATCATACAACCCCTTTAGTTAGGAAGTTGATTCAACAATATTATAGTATCTTCAGTTAGACCTTCTATTGATGAAGGTCTATTTACATTAGGGAGATTTTTCGTAGAGGGTGCCTAAAACAAGTAATATATAAGAAAATGAAACAAAAATAAAAGCAGAACGTATAAAAGGATAAGATTCCCATATTTTGAAATTGAGGAGTGGTTTTTTTGTGGGCATTTGGTTCTGGGGAATTTTAGTCTGTTTTAATAATAAATTGGTTAATCCAAATCAATGATAACCTGAAAAATTTATTAATGGGCGATTTGTAAGGGCCATAAAGGGGATGAAATAAAATGGATTTCAGTGAAATCGTCGTGTCATTAACTCCTAAAGAAGCAAGCGAAAAAATAGAAGATGCAATCGTGAGTGGTAGTATTTCAGGGACATTAATTGATCGTTACCTTCGTTCGGTCGGAGAGAACCAAATCATCGTATTGGTGTTAGAAAAATTCTATTTTCGTTCAAACAATCGTGGTTCCATGACAGTTACGATTGATAACTTTGAAGGAGCAACAAAAGTCCATTCAGCAGCATCCGGCACTGGCCAAGGAGCTATATTCAGGTTTGATTGGGGGGCAGGGGACAGTTTTATTAATAGTGTCATGAATACTTTAGAAATGTATAAAGTTAAGTAGAAAAGGAAGGTGCCAAGCACCTTCCTTTAATTTGTTCGCTATCCGTACAATTATTTTGCGCTAAATGTATCTACTTCATTTAGTGTTCCAGGAACTTTTACAGCACCTGATTTAATCTTGTTAATCCAATCGTTTACAGCTGTTTCAATTTCTGCTTTGTTTGTCGCCTTCGCATTGATAGGAGCTAAGCCAACACCGTCTTCAGCTAAACCATATAACGCAACTTTGCCGCCAGGGAATTTTCCATCTTTAGCCTTTTGAGAAAGGTCTTCAACTGCTACATCGACGCGTTTAAGAGCGGATGTAAGAACGATGTCTGGACCCATGTCAGCTTGGTCACGGTCTACCCCAATTGCCCAAAAATCTTTGCTAGGGTCTTTTTTCTTTCGGTCATTGGCTTCTTTGAATAGACCGTTACCAGTTGCACCTGCTGCGGCGAAAATTACGTCTGCACCGCTAGAATACATTTTAGAAGCGATTGCTTGACCAAACTCAGCCTTGTCAAACGCACCAGCGAATTGAACATCGACTTTTACTGCTGGCTTCACTGCTTTAATACCAGCTAAAAAACCAGATTCAAATCGTTCGATAACAGGGACCTTCATCCCGCCAATAAATCCAACATGGTTCGATTTTGTCGTAAGAGCAGCCGCTACACCAGCAAGGAATCCTGCTTCTTGCTCTTTGAACAGAACACTGGCAACATTAGGCTCTTTTACTTGATCATCAACGATTGCAAATTCAGTATTTTTTTGTTGTTTAGCAATTTCATCAACTGCCGCTGTCATTAAGAAACCGATACCGTATACTAAGTCAAACCCCTGACGAACAAGTGTATTTAAGTTTGTAGTATAATCGGCATCCGATTGGGATTGAAGGTAATCATAACCACCCTTCCCTTTTTTTAAGCCATTTTTTTTACCGAATTTTTCAAGCCCTTCCCAAGAAGATTGGTTAAATGATTTATCATCAACACCACCAATATCAGTAACCATTGCGACAGAGAAGGTTTTTCCTTTGCCTCCGCCTTTGTTATCATTACTTTTTCCACAAGCACCTAGAAGTGTACCAAGAGCTAGAACAATTGATAGCATCATTGCGACATTAAGTTTTTTCAAGTTAGTGTGCCTCCCTATGATTGTTGTTTGATAAAGCAGTAATGTTTTCTTGAACATAAGTTTATAATACAAACTTAAGTTTGTATTATACTTCTAACTACATATTAGGTCAACAAATTTATTTTAATCAATCCAACCAAGGTTTAGTCATCAAATCTTATGTTGTATTTTGCTCCATGTAAGAAAACAAAATGCACATTGACGATTTTTATGAAGTGCTAAATCCAATTGTGGGAGATGAGAATAAGTGAATTTCCTAACAGGGCACACATAAGGATTAGGATAATGAAGAAATAAAAGTAGATTTAATAGTCCTCTCGAGATACTATATTGGTAGATTTCATGAAAATATTGACAACAAGAACCGTTATTTTCACTTTTGAATGGAGGACGATCATTTGAATCAAATAATCTACTTACTTAGGCATGGAGAAACCGTTTTTAATACACAGGGAAGATATCAAGGAGAACTTGATTCACCATTAACCATAGAAGGAATCGAACAAGTAAAAAATATATCTAAGTTGTTAAAAGTTGTAATTAATGACCCCGATGAGTGGGAAATTATTTCAAGTCCATTAGGTAGGGCTATGAAAAGTACGGAGATTATTTGTGAAACAATTGGATTTGATTTAAATAAGGTGACGACGGACACTCGTTTAAGAGAAGTATCATTCGGCTCCTGGTCTGGTTTAACAACAAAGGAAATTGAAGCTTCATGGCCAGAACTTATTAAAAATACGGATAGAAACAATTGGTATTTCAATTCACCAAATGGAGAGAACTATGATTCTGTAGTGGAGAGAGTATCAGATTGGTTAGAGAGTATAAAGAATAAAGAAAAAGTCATCGCTGTATCCCACGGACTTACCGGAAGGGTATTAAGAGGCGTATACAATAATTTAATGAAAGACCAAGCCTTAAAGCTAGAGATATCTCAAACTACTTTCTTTAAATTAACAAATCAAAATATTGAACGATTCTGTTACGAATATGATGAATTTTAAATAGGAAAGGCAACTGATTTGCCTCATTGCCTTCAATTGTTGGATTAAAAGAGTTAGGGGAGTTTAACGAGTCTCTGGGTAAGGAGAAGGATTTGATGACAAATATTAACGATATAGCAAAAAGGGCCGGGGTGTCCGTATCGACTGTGTCAAGAGTTTTAAACAACCATAAATATGTATCGAATGAAAAAAGAGCCGTCGTTCAGAAAATAATAGAGGAAATGAATTATACCCCTAATAAAAATGCCATCGATTTAATTAGAGGAGAGACAAGAATGATTGGAGTTATCATTCCATATAACAATAATCAAGCATTCGATCAAATGTTACATGGGGTACTCAATAAATCTGTTGAGAAGGATTATTCCATTACTGTCCTCCCCACTAAATACAATAAGGATAAAGAGATAGAATATCTTTCCATGCTAAAAAATAAATTGCTTGACGGTATCATCATCACTTCTAGATCAAATGATTGGGAAACCATTATTCCGTATACTAATTATGGATCAGTGATTTCTTGTGAATTTACGGATCACCCAGAGATAGGTTGCGCCTATATAGATAGATACGCCTCGTACCTTGATGCTTTTCAATATCTTAAAGATAAAGGACATAGAAAAGTAGCTTTTACAACAGTTAGAGGAATGGAAAGCATGAGTACAAGGCAACTTATTGCAGCTTATAAAGAAGTATTTGGAGAACTTCAATCCGAGTTTTACCTATCAGATTGTTCTCGTTTTGAGGATGGCTACAATGCGGGGAAGAAGTTGTTGAGTCTAAAAATAAGACCAACAGCCATATATGCAAATGGCGATGAAGTGGCCGGGGGGATGTATCAGTATGCCCAATCTATCAATATTAGAGTACCAGATGATTTAGCTATCTTAGGGCAAGAAAATCAACCTATTGGGGTGGGAATGGGGATTACTTCAGTTGATCATCAATTAATTAAGGTTGGTGAACAAGCTTTTGACCTTGTCATCAATAAATCTAGACAAAAAACTCAAATTCCTTATAAAATTATCGAGCGTTCATCCATTAAAGTATTGACCTGAAATCCATTTCATCCTTTACCATATTCTAAACAGATAAAATTGGGGAGGATGAATAGGATGTATAGTACGTTTATTTTTGATTTAGATGGGACGATTATCGATTCTGAAATGATTGGACTTCAAGCATTACAAGCAACATTAAAGGAACAAGGAATTGAAAAAAATTTAGATGAACTCCGTTTTTCACTCGGTATTCCAGGTCTGACGACATTAGAAATATTAAATATTGCAGATATTCCGACCACACTTGAATCTTGGCTAGAGAAGGAAAAACCCTTTCTGAAAAATGTTCCTATATTTGAAGGAATGATCGAAGTAATCGCGGGACTACCTAAAGCCGGGATTGTGACCTCTAAAACTGCTGAAGAAATGAACAATAGCTTTTATTTATTAAGTATCGACCACCATTTTCATTCAGTTGTTTGTGCTAGTGATACCGAAAACCACAAGCCTAATCCGGATCCATTAGAACTAGCTCTACAATTGTTAGGGTGTAAAGCGAAGGAAGCAATTTATATAGGGGATTCCCCATACGATATGCAATGTGCAAACGCAGCTGGTGTAGATTTTGGTCTAGCGTTATGGGGAGCACGAACTGTATCGGGATTTGAAAATGCAGATTATATTTTTGAAAATCCGAAAGATATTCTTAATTTGATAAATAAATAGACTTTGATGGCGAACAGGGACTGGTATTGTTCGCCTGTTTACCTCATAGACAAACTTCACCCTATGGAACGGCAATAACTATCATCTTGCGACAAACATGGCAAAATCGTTTTATAATCATGGTTGAATAAAGAATAAGCGGCTGGGGACGGATCCCTCGCCGCTTATTTTCTATTTATTCCAATCCCTTTTAATCAATTATCTTGAGAAATCTTTTGTTTCCCTTAGAAATCAATTGAGTATTCAACATTACCTCTCCCTCAAACTCTCCAACTTTGAAGTAAAATGCAATATTTCCATTTATTAGTTTGATAAATCCATATTTAATCCAATGTACCATAAAAAGGGATAATTCTATTGACTAATCTGTATATAATGTATATATTGTATATATACGATATATGAATTGAAGGTGACTAATTGGATATCATTATTTCGAATTCCGTGAAAGATCCCATTTACCAGCAAATTATTAAGCAAATTAAGGACCTTGTTTTAACAGGAGAGCTATCAGAAGGTGATTCACTCCCCTCAATTCGCCAATTAGCAAAAGATTTGCAAGTTAGCGTTATTACGACAAAGCGAGCCTATGAAGAATTAGAGAGTGATGGGTTTATCGTCTCGATTGTTGGTAAGGGATCATTTATTGCTAGTCAAAATCAAGAGTTGTTAAAAGAACGGCGATTGAAAATAATCGAGGAAAAATTAATCGAAATCATTGAAGAAAGTAAGCTCGTTCATCTTTCAAAAGAGGAACTAATGGAAATGATTTTAATTTTGTATGGAGATGATTTGAAATGACGAATGTAGTTGAATTTAATAATGTGACAAAATCGTTTAAGAATTTTTCATTGGATGATGTTTCATTTTCGATAAAAAAAGGATATGTCACTGGATTTATTGGGGCTAATGGAGCTGGTAAAAGTACAACGATAAAATTATTAATGAATTTATTAAGAAAAGATAGCGGCAACATTACAATTTTTGGTCTTGACCAAGATAAATATAATCAAGCAATTAAGGAACGAATTGGTTTTGTGTATGATGAAAATTGTTTTTACGATACTTTATCCATCAGGGAACTACGAAAAATAATAGCACCCATGTATCAAAAATGGAATGATAACCTTTTTTATAAATACTTAGATCAATTTAGTTTACCTGAGAAACAGCCAATTAAAGGCTTTTCAAAGGGAATGAAAATGAAAATGGCGATTCTTTTCGCGATCAGCCATGACCCGGAATTCATCATTATGGATGAACCTACATCTGGGCTTGATCCTGTTTTTAGAAGAGAAGTATTAGAACTCTTGCATGAAATCATGTTAGATGAACAAAAAACGATCTTCTTTTCCACCCATATTACAACAGATCTAGATAGAATTGCTGATTATATTACCTACATTCATAAAGGAAAAATACTATTTTCAAAGGAAAGAGAGGAACTGCTAACCGAATATGGAATTGTCAAAGGAAGCAATGACTTATTAGATCGAGATACAGAAAAAGAATTTGTTAGTATTCGGAAGACGAATGTTGGTTTTGAAGCATTAACAAGTTGTGTGAAGAAAACAAAGGATATTTTTGGTGATGAGGTTTTAATTGAAAAGCCCAGCCTTGAAGACATCATGTATTATACAAATAAGGGGGATTTGACATGTACTCGCTGATTTTAAAAGATTTTCTCATGTTGAAAAGGATGCTATTACTTATTACCGGATTAATTGCCTTATTTTATATCCTAGAGAATCCGCCCATTTTTGCAATTTCATTTGCTGGCTTTATATTTATTTCTAGTGCTGGCAGCTTCGAAGATCGCAGTAATTCGCATATCATGCTAAACAGTTTGCCTATTAATCGGAAAAGTATCATCTCCTCAAAATATATTGGTGCTATTATTTTTGGGATATTTGCTATTTGTTTATCGACTTTGTTTCAAGTTGTCTTTTATTTTGTTTTTGATGCTTATGACCAGCCTTTTCCTGAGGTCAATCAGTTATTAATTGGTATGCTGTGCATCCTTTTATTTACATCTATTTATTTTCCTATTTTATATAAATTTGGAGAGAAATATACTAGAATCATAACTATAATTATAGCAGTTGGTTTTATAGTCCTTGGTCAAATTATGATGTATTTATTAAAAGATAAAATAAGTTCAATTCAATTATTTTTGAGTCAATTTACAGCCACTCAATTACTATTAACTGGAAGTGTAATTACAGGTCTTTTATTTTTATTATCATGGCTATGCACAATAAAAATATATGAAGCGAAGGATTTTTAGGGGAAATCATATAGGCTATCGTTTTGTAATGGAATAGCTGCAAGAACTTAGGTAAAATTCATGTTGATCTTTCCAATTGAAAAACTAAAATTTATTAACCTCATTTAGAAACACAATATAGCGAGGATGGAGGACTTGATCTGGTTCCTTGTCCGCTTATTGATGAAATACAAAAAGCAGACTAAAAGGGATGTTTTCTGCCTTAAGGAAGCATCCCTATATTACTTAATCCTCGCAAGGTTGGGCAGGGATTTTTAGCACAAAGGTTGTCCCTTTTCCTTTTTGACTATCGATTTCAATGGTTCCTTTTACTTTATTGATTGTGCTGTACACCATGAGCATACCGAGGCCTGTTCCTTTTTCCTTGGTAGAATAATATGGCTTACCTAAACGTGAAATTTGATCGCGGGTCATTCCAATGCCCGTATCTTGAATTTTGATGATAATATTTTGCTTTTTTTCGGAAATAGAAATAAATAAGGTGCCGCCGCCGGTGTCTTTCATCGCTTCTATTCCATTTTTATATAAATTAATTAAACATTGCTGGATTTGGTTCTGATCATATCTTGTATATAGCGTGTTATTAAAATGAAATTGAACATCCACTTGGTGCATGGTTGCATAAGGGATAATCAGGTTTTTGGCATATTCTGTTTCTGTTAAGAAGTTGGAATAGACCATATTTTCGCATTGGGGCTTTGCAAACGAAAGATAATCACTCACAATTTTCTCTGCTCTGAGAACCTCGAGTAAAGATAACTCAATATATCTTCTTTCCTCCAGTGTGATGGTTTTTGATGCTTTTAATAACTGTAAAAAACCGCTAGTAACTGTAAGCGGATTTCTTATTTCATGGGAAACGCTCGCTGATAGCTCACTTACAACATTTAATCTCTCCGAGTGTATAAACTGTTCACGATTTTCCATATTGGAGATAATTTTCTCAATTAAAACCATAATAACCAGAATTGCCCCAACATTTGCCGTTAATGTAGAAAAAGTAATATACCAGAAATCACTATTCAATACTTCAAAAACTGTACTTAAAGTGGCCAGGTAAAAAACAAATGTAAGAAAACATACAGTTCCCGCAGATATTATTCGATTTTTTGAACTCATCTGTACAAATTTGCGGTTTATTAACGGTACAACCATAAAAATAAGGGTTGAAAACAAAAAGGAATTAAGTGTTCCATCTCCCCCAATGTAGGTTCGATAGAGATTTAACACAATATAAAGCGGAAATACATATTTGTAACCCCCATAGAGAGCAACAATGATAAATGGGATGTATCGTAAATCAATAATAAATCCAATTGATAATTTAATAGGCATAGTGATACAAAGAATCATCGTCACAGCCGATAGTAAAATAAGAATAATTTTATTATATGAATGTGGTTTATGTTCAAAAAAAATTAGAAAGATTAAAACCGGGAGTAATAAAAATAAAAAATTTAATAATAATGTTTCAAACAATGAGAAGCTTCCTTTCTGATCATATTTATAAGCTTATATATTGATAATAATATCTCCACAATATTACCAGATTTTTAAAAATTACGTTAAGTGGTGAAAAATACCCCTTTTAACCGCAGGAATAATTAGTGAGGTTAATCGTACCATAAGTAATTGAGGTTTTTGAAAAGAAAAGGGACGGCGCTTGTACCTCCTTGGCTGGAAGCGCAAGAACCGTCCTTCTTAATAAATAACAACCGGATCGTAGGTACTGAGAGTATCATACACGGTTTTCATTATACTAGGGGGCGTGTTGACGCAGCCGCCTGAACCTGCCGTTAGATAGGCATTGTTTGCCCAGTTTGTCCGCCAACTGGCATCGTGGAATCCTTGTCCGCTGTTTGTAAACGGAGCCCAGTAATTTACCTTAATGGCATAATCGGCTTTACCTACTGCACTGCCCTTAAGTGTGTACTGTGGTCGTTTATAGAGGATATACCACACTCCTCGTGAAGTATCTTCACCGGTGCTGTGTTTGCCGGTCACCACATTGGTTGTGACGACTAATTGTCCATTTTTATAAATCCAGATACGTTGTTCCGCAATAGACACTTCAGCATACGTGTCGCCAATGCCATTATTCGTTGTAGTTTCATAGCCAATGCCTTCATTGCTCCAGCCATTTCCATAAATATTATAAGTAGAAATTGATTTCTCTCCTTTTTCAAAAGCTTCCTGGATTTTCGCTGTTTCTTTCTCAACATTTATTGCCCAGCCATAGCCTTGTCCTTTAACTTGAATAACCGAACCTGAATGGGTCTTAAATGTGAAATTTTTATTTAATGTTGATTGAGAACTATTAATTTCATCAATCTTGTTCTTAATGTCACTCCTAGTAATTGTAACCTTCATATCTTTTGATACAGAGGCATTTTTAATTAATTCACTGGCTTTAAAAGTATGAACTTTGTCTTGTACCTTATAATCAACTGTTCGTTGAAGGAGATCCTGCAGCATTTTCTCCTCTTCTTTTATAATCGGACTGTCCTCTTTGATTGGCTGTGTGAATATGGGTTTTAGATGAATATCACTAGTATATTTCTGTTTATCATAATCCTTTAATAGACCGTCGATATCATACTGTTCTCCATTAATACTATTGGAGATGACAATTTTACCCTGTTCCAATTTCGCCTCCGCATCTTGGGGTGCTTTTAAGCTCTTATTCATTGACAGGAGCTTTTCTTCTACTTGCTTTTTCATCGTTTGGCTTCGAAACTGATCCGCCCTTTTGGGTATCAAAGAATAATTTTTTACCTTTGAGGAAGGAAAAAACGTCCACTGGCTTTTCAATAATTTCTTAACCTCAGGCAGATCTTTATCCGTAAATACCATCTGCGTATCTTTTTCATCTAAAATTTGTTGTTTTTCGACATAGACTCTATTTTTTAATTCAGATGTTTTTAATTTATTTATCACCTGATCAGCAGTCAGTCCACCGACTTTTTTGTCATTAATCGTAATTTGCGAATTGAACCGGGTTGCCTGTAAATAGCTAATTCCCGCAAATAGGAGTGCAATAATAATGATAATTCCTATTGCAATAAATTTACGGTTTGCAGGCCGTTTGAATCGGTTAACCCGTCCTTTATCAATTTCTTCCACTGTTTCATTTACCGTACTCATAAACATTCCCTCCGCTATTTGGTAACCCAGCTATCAACGTCCTCCAACTTTAAACTTGTGGATTTTCACCAATATCTTTTGATTAGGTTACCTTACTATTAAGTTATTACTATTATACTACTACATTTAACGGTGTGGAAATTGTCAAAATTTGTATACATGCAAAATTTTATACATTTCTTTGTCCTGTTTTAATATCCCTTTATTAAAGTTTAATAAGGCAAAAAGAAAACCTTAATTAGATACACTACGGAGAACCGTACCATAAATAGTGGTAAAGTTATAAATAATCTATAATAAGTCATAGCTAAGAACCAAGTTGAGCATATTGACTTAATCAAAGGATTTGAATGGAGAGCAAAATGAAAAAAATATTAATGAAATATATGACTAGATTTACATCACTAAACGCAGAAGAACGACAGGCTATCGTTGAAGATGTACAAATTGAAGAAAATAAAAAAGGAACAATACTCCTTAGACAAGGAGATGTTCCGACTAAATGTTATTTTGTATTGAAGGGATGTGTTAGGCAGTATTCTATAGATGAAACGGGAAAAGAGGTCACATCCAATTTTTACACAGAAGAACAAGCCATTTCGAATTTCAATCACCATAAACAGGATAAGTCATCCGTGTACTCTTTAACTTGTCTAGAAGACTGTATATTGGTCGTTGGGGACTTTGACGCCGAACAGGACATGTATAACAAATACTCACAATTGAAAACAATGACACGCAAGATGATCGAGCACAACTTTGGTGAGGTACAAGATGAATTGGCTTCATTTATTGCATCTACACCAGAAGAACGCTACAAAGCACTATTACGGAAACGACCTTATTTAGTCGATCGTGTACCCCAACATCAATTGGCGAGTTATCTTGGTATTACCCCCGAATCATTAAGTAGAATCAAGAAGCGAATCAATAAAGATAAATATGAGGAAGTTGTCACACGTCTTTAGGGACTTTTCCTCCTTTGAATAACAGCCATATACCAAAGCCCAATTCGCCTACAATCATTGGTACATTAAATACAATTTTAAGAATTGAAATTACCGCATCATATTGTGAAAGAATCGTGTTAAATAAGTTAATGACAATATAACCTATTGAAGCAAGCAACAATAAGATGCTAATGACTTTAGGTATTTTGTCTGATTTGAAAGCCAAATAGCCTACAATCATGAGATGCCCGCCAAAAATGATCAATCCTATATACCAAATAGATTCAAATGCTTCAAGAAACAACATCATGTGTGCCTGAAGTTGATCGGTTTTAAATAATGATAAATAGTCTGTACTTTTCGAGAGATGCAATACAAAGATCAAATTCAGAATGGCAATTCCCAATATAGTCGCATAAGTAAGACGGAGCAATAAGCCGAGCAATGAAAGGTTTTTATTAATAGGCATCAGAAAGATATAGAAAGCCCAGGCAACCACAATGTCAGTGATCAAGATGATGACCCAACCAATGATTTCAGCTTTAAAAAGCATATTTGATGACTTAATGTTATTAAAAGTGGCGCTGACATCCCCTTGCACTACAAGGCTTCCATGGACAAAGCCATAGGAAAAAAATGCAGCAAGAGTCATGATGATAAGTGATGTGCCAGCAATCAGAGCAGATTTTCGTTGATATGATTGTTCTTTTATTGATGTAGCCATTATATACCCTCCTATATTACAATGTTGATTTCATTTTAATAGGAAGATAATGTCTGGTCATTGACTTAAATCAAGGGTCCGAGTTATTTTTAATATTCTACAATTATATAAAGTAGTTGGTGTGGTAAACCGTACCATAAGTGAATGAAGTCTTCTATTTTTTAGTCAAAGACTTGCAAAAGAAAAAGGTGCAGTCTCGAGAAACCCCGAGAATTGCACCTTCCTTTTTTAAGCTATTTTTTGTCCTATTTTTTCCTCAAGTTTATTACCTTTACTCTCCCATTTTGTTATTACAAGGGCTGCCAGTGAGTTTCCGACAATATTGACAGCTGTCCGTGCCATATCAAGGATCCGGTCAATTCCTGCAATAAAGGCAAGTCCTTCAACAGGTATCCCCACACTTCCAAGTGTCGCAAGAAGAACAACAAACGAAACACCCGGAACTCCGGCAATTCCTTTGGACGTAAGCATTAATACGAGAACCAATGTGATTTGCTGACCGATACTCATATGAATTCCATACATTTGGGCGATAAACATGGCAGCAATCGCTTGATAAAGAGTCGATCCATCAAGGTTAAAGGAATAACCAGTTGGAATCACAAAGGAGGTAATGGCCTTTGGACAGCCTAACTTCTCCATTTTTTCCATGATTTTCGGAAGCACAGTTTCGGAGCTGGCTGTGGAAAAGCCTAATAATAATTCGTCTTTTAAATACATTAAGAGTTTAAAAATATTATATCCAGCTATTTTAGCCGTCAATCCCAACACGACAAGAATAAAGAAGATCATCGCCCCATATACAACCAGAACTAGTTTTCCTAGCGGAATTAAAGAAGATAAACCGAATGTGGATACAGTAACGCCAATTAAGGCAAATACCCCAAGTGGTGCAACCTTCATAATTTGGTTCGTTACATAAAACATGGCTTCAGCTGTTCCCTTGAAGAACTGGATAATCGGTGTTCCTTTTTCACCTATTGCAGCTACCCCTAACCCAAACATAACCGAGAAGAATATGATAGCAAGCATATCCCCATTCGCTAATGATTGAATGATATTGGTAGGAACGATATTTACAAACGTGTCGACCATCGAATGTGACTCCGTTGTTTTCGCAGTAGTTACATACGCATTAATATCGGATTTGGTAAGTTGTGAGCGATCCACACCTGTTCCTGGATGGAAAAGGTTTGCGGCCAAAAGCCCGACCACGATGGCAATCGTCGTAATTATTTCAAAGTAAAGAATGGTTTTCCCGCCAAGTTTCCCTAATGACTTCATATCCCCAACACCAGCAACGCCAACAATCAGACTGGAGATAACAATTGGAATCACAATCATTTTGATTAGGCGAATGAATATATTTCCAATTGGTTGCAGGTACTCAACAACATGAGGATTTCCGTAAAAAATCCCGCCGACCGCAATACCTAGAATCAAACCTATGAAAATTTGCCATGCTAACCCGATTCTTTTCATCTTAATTCACTCCCCCTATTAAATCCCTAAGAAGTTATTCTAATATATATTTATCTATATTAACAATATATAATATAGATAAAAATCATCTCAATTTGAGATAGGAAGGGCGCAATATGGAACTAAGACAGTTAAGATACTTTATAGAGGTTGCGAGGGTCGAGCATTTTTCTATGGCTGCAGAAACCTTGCATGTTGCCCAGTCTGCTTTAAGCCGCCAGATCGGGCTTTTAGAAAAAGAATTAGGAGTAGAGTTGTTTGAAAGAGAAGGGCGGAATGTAAAATTAACTTTGATCGGAAAATTGTTCGCTGACCAGGCCATGGTTGCTTTAAAGGCGGTTGACAATGCCACACAGATAGTCGACGAATATTTAGACCCGGAACACGGGACGATCCGAATAGGGTTTCCCTCGAGTATAGCGAGCAGAACCCTGCCAACCTTTATTTCAGCTTTTAAAAAAGAGCATCCCGAGGTAAGGTTTCATTTGCGGCAAGGATCCTATGAATTTCTCACAGAGGGAATTAAGAGTCGGGAGATTGATTTAGCATTTATCGGTCCTGTTCCGGTTAGTGATCCAGATTTACATGGCGAAATCCTTTTTTCAGAACATTTTGTTGCTCTCTTACCTGAAACTCACTCTCTTGCAAAGGAAGGCAGTTTATCATTATACCAATTAGAGAAGGATTCCTTTGTATTATTTCCAGAAGGCTTTGTTCTTCGGAAAATAGTAGTAGATGCCTGCCACCAGGCTGGCTTCCGGCCATTCATTCCTTTTGAAGGCGAAGATTTGGATACGATAAAAGGATTAGTTTCAGCGGGGATAGGTGTCACTCTTCTCCCCGAGACAACACTTTTTGAGAATATGCCTAGTGGAACAGTAAAATTAAAAATCAACGATCCAGAAGTGAAAAGAACAGTAGGAGTCATTATCCCAAAAAATCGCCAGCTTTCTCCTTCAGAAGAGCTGTTTTATGAATTTGTGCTGTATTACTTTAGAAATATTAATTTGTGGACATAGGTGCCTGTCCTAAAAGTGGAAAAATAACGGAGAGCACACACTTTTTTGAAATACTGCAGATTTTCAAGGAAATACTAATATTTTTTACAATATATGGAAATTTCATCAACTAAGATGAATAATTCAATTTTAATGAGTATGGTAAATATATACTTGGAAATATGCGTTTGACAAAACTGCTGAACGCCTTTTGTCTTTGGCTAAAATAGAGGATGTAACTAATTGAAGTGAATGAATGTAAATGAAAACTCGCCGCCACCATGGATGCAAAAAAGGCCCAGTCTTTACGTTAGTAATGAGGACTAGGGCCGTTTCTTATATATTCACTGTATCTGAAATTTTTATTCCTCTTCCGTATATGCTTCCACAGTCGTCTCTCTGCACTCCCAGCATTCCGTTCGATTCCTCTCCATAATTGATAATTCCTTTCCACAAGAAATGCAATTATCCATAGGTAAAGATTCCCCTTTCTAGTGAAAATGTTTTATAAATATATGTGTTTACGAATACAATTATGCTCCTTTATTTTTGATACCTTCATCAAAATGATTTCCGTTAAAGAAATTAATTCACTATTAGAAAAATAGGAATAGGAAAATAACCCCAAAGTCAATTAACTCATATTATAATAAAAGTAAAATATAGGATTTGTACCGAAAAGAGGAAAAAAGGGTGCCACAAAAATCATTCTTCATAATAATATAATTTCAGGTGGGAAGAGAAATGAACTTGATATAATAGGGATCCATTGTAATGAAAGGTAAAAAATAGCGATGAAAGTAGAAAGGAGATTAGAATGATTCATACAAGGATAATTTCGATATTACGAGAACTGATGGCAGCCAGAAATCCACTAACAAGTGAATATTTAGCCAATAACATTCAGGTTACGTCACGTACAATTAGAACAGACATGAAAGACTTAGAATCCATACTTTCTAAGAACGGTGCAGCAATCAAGTCTGTTAGAGGAAAAGGATATGAACTTATCATCAAAGAAGATCAACTTTTCCGATCGTTTTTACAGAAAATATTTCAGAATAAACCTAGAGAATCAGGATTTATACCTACTTTACCAGAGGAACGTGTTCAATATGTAATAAGAAGACTACTTCTGACTAATCAGTTTGTGAAACTTGAAGAGCTTGCAGAGGAAATGTACATTAGTAAATCGACGATTCAAAATGATTTAAAGGATGTCAAAAAAATTTTACAACAATATGATATTTTCCTAGAAAAACGTCCAAATTACGGTTTGAAATTAATTGGGGATGAACTTAAATTACGGTTTTGTATGTCAGAATATTTATTCAATAGGAGACAAACTGCACTTGATTTGATCAATGAACGAATTTTGATTCTTCCTCCTGAAGAAATGTCTGCCATACGAAGGATTATTTTAGACCAAATTAAAGAATATCAGATTAATCTTTCGGATATAAGTTTAAGTAATTTAATCATTCATATCGCTATAGCCTGTGTCCGTATACGTCATGGGAATTATGTATCTTTGTATCCTGAAGAGTTAAAGGATATTGTTAAGCAAAAAGAATATATCGTAGCATCCAATATTGTAAGTAGGATTGAAAAAGCATTAGACGTACTGTTCCCCAAAACAGAGATTGCTTATATTACCATCCACTTATTAGGGAATAAAATTGTCGTGCAACCTAATATTAGTGAAAAAGAAATACAATCATTTATTGATGTTGAGGACTATGAACTTATATTAAAAATACTAGAATCCATAGAGAATAAATTGAAACTTGGTATTAAGCATGATAAGGAGCTAATTGTAGGAATCGCTTTACACTTAAAACCTGCCATTAATCGTTATCGATATGGTATGAACCTGCGCAATCCTTTGCTAGAGGCGATTAAAGCAAGCTATCCAATTGCATTTGAAGCCGGAATTATCGCTGGTAGGGTAATTAAGCAAGAAGTAGGAATAGACATAAACGAAAATGAAATAGGCTATTTGGCCATCCATATCGGAGCAGCTTTAGAAAGAAGTAAGATGAACAAACAAGTAAAGAGATGTATCATCGTGTGTGCATCTGGGATTGGCAGTGCAACACTACTTAAATATAAATTAAAAGCCGAATTTGGATCGAAGCTTGAAATCGCTGGAACTACAGAATATTATAAACTTCATGAAATCCCGTTACATACCATCGATTTTATTATTAGTACGATCCCCATTTCTGAGTCCCTTCCCATCCCTATTATTGAAGTGAATACCATCTTTGGCGGGAATGATTTTGAGAAAATAGCTAACGCATTGATAGCTGATAAAGAACAAACATTGGAATACACAAAAAAAGAATTAGTCTTTCTTCAACAAAGACTGGAAACAAAAGAAGAGGTTATAAGCTTTTTGTCAGAAAGGCTGCAATCGTTAGGATTAGTAGATGAAACATTTAGAGAGGCTGTATTAGAGAGAGAAGCCGTTGCCCCAACTAGCTTTGGGAACCTTGTTGCTATTCCCCATCCAATTATACCGAAAACAAATTCCACATTCTGGGCTGTTTGTACATTACAAAAACCGATTGACTGGGGCGGCAAAAAAGTCCGCTTTGTTTGTATGTTATGTGTAGAAAAAGACAGCACAACTGATTTGAAGAAAATGTATGATTTACTGCTTAATGTAGTAGATAATGAAAAGCTGGTTCAGCAATTAGTAAAATGTGAGACGTACAATGAGTTATTACACATATTCTTAAAAGAAAAAAGGCAATAAATTATATTGTAATTTATTGCCTTTTTTCTTTTTTTGATAAAAATCTAAAAAAATGTTTTCTGAATATACAAACAATTATTTCCTTTGATCAACGGAAAATAATTGTGTCTTAATGTAAGCGTTATCAAAATAGAATTAATCTACATCATAGTTCAACTTAAAATATTGATAAAAGGAGGACAGGAAGTGAATATTTTACTATGCTGTGCAGCAGGGATGTCTACAAGTTTGTTAGTCACAAAAATGGAAAAAAGCGCAAGGGAACAGGGCCTAGAAGCTAAAATTTGGGCGGTATCAGGTGATGCAGTAAGGAATCATATTGATCAGGCAGATGTGTTGCTTGTGGGTCCACAGGTACGATATATGCTACCGCAATTAAAAAAATTAGGAGAAGAAAAAGGAATCCCTGTTGATGTCATTAACTCCGTTCATTATGGTACATGCAATGGATCAGAGGTTTTGAAGTTTGCCACACAGTTAGTCACTAAATAGGAGAGTGATTGGGATGAGCAACTTAAATAATATTTTAGAAAACAAGGTTATGCCTGTTGCCGGACGTATAGCAGGACAACGTCATTTACAGGCATTGCGTGATGGACTTATTTTAACGATGCCATTAATCATTGTTGGTTCGCTATTTTTAATATTAGGATTCCTTCCAATACCAGGCTATGAAGATTTCATGGCAAGAACCTTTGGCGAGGCTTGGCTGACAAAATTATTGTATCCCGTAGGAGCTACCTTCGATATTATGGCCCTTATCGCAGCCTTCGGGATCGCCTATCGACTGGCTGAAAAATATAAGGTAGATGCCTTGTCGGCTGGTGCCATTTCTGTTGCTGCTTTCCTCTTGGCTACCCCTTATCATGTGTCGTTTTTACCTGAAGGTGCCACAAATCCGGTTCTAGTTGGCGGAGCTATACCTTCCGCATTAATGGGAAGTAAAGGATTATTTGTTGCGATGATTATTGCCATGATATCTACTGAAATTTATCGATTTTTTATTCAAAAGAATATTATTATTAAGATGCCAGATGGAGTTCCACCAGCAGTAAGTAAGTCATTCATTGCCTTAATTCCTGGTTTTGTTGTCATAGCTTTTATTTGGATACTTCGTTTAATTGTCGAACAAACAAGTTTTGAAAGCCTTCACAATATTGTAGGGGAAATTTTAGGGAAACCACTTGGTGTACTGGGTGGAAGCCTTATTGGAAGTTTGGTCGCCGTTTTCCTGATTCAACTACTATGGTCGTGCGGATTGCATGGTGCTTCCATTGTTGGTGGCGTTATGGGACCAATTTGGCTGGCATCAATGGATGCAAACCGGATTGCTTTTCAGGGTGGTCAAACAGATTTGCCAAACATATTCACGCAACAGTTTTTTGATATCTTTATTTATATTGGCGGTAGTGGTGCTACTTTAGCATTAGTAGTCGCGATGCTCTTACGTTCTCGTAGTCAACAAATGAAACAGTTAGGCCGCTTAGCGATTGGACCTGGAATTTTCAATATTAATGAACCGATTACGTTCGGGATGCCAATCGTTATGAATCCCCTTTTGATTCTGCCATTTATTTTAACACCACTTGCAACTGTCATTATCACCTATCTTGCCATGAAAACAGGTTTAGTAGTGAAGCCTTCCGGGATTGCAGTACCATGGACGATGCCGCCAATTATCGGAGGATATTTAGCAGCAGGTAATAAAATCTCAGGAGCCGTTCTCCAAATAGTAAATTTTGCTGTCGCATTTGCGATTTACTATCCATTCTTTAGAATATGGGATAAACAGAAATTTGCAGAGGAAAAAGGTGAAACAAAAGCAACTCAGATGGAGAATAACGGTATAAAAGCATAGGAGGGCAATCGTGACGAAACTAGTAATCAATGCAGATGACTTTGGGTACTCCAAAGGGGTAAATCTAGGAATCATCGAAGCATTTAACTTTGGCGTGGTTACCTCGACAACGATGATGACAAATATGCCAGGAGCTGAGCATGCTGCCGCTCTTGCAAAGGATAACCCAGGATTAGGAGTTGGGATCCATCTTGTAGTAGATTGTGGTACACCAGTCAATAATGATGTTCCATCCCTTATAGATGAAAAAGGGAGTTTTCACAATGTCGAGGGACTTGTCCAAATTGCTGAGGTTGTAGACATTGAAAAAGAATTCACTAGCCAGATTGAAAAATTCCTTTCTTTCGGGTTGAACCCCACTCATATCGATAGTCACCATCATGTTCATAGTCATGAAAGAATATATCCAATTATGGAAAAAATAGCGCAAAAATATCAACTGCCAATTCGTAAAGTATCGGATGATCCGAAGCATACAAGTAATAGTAGATTACAAACTGTACAATGCTTTATACATGAGTTTTATGGGAATGAACTAACAAGCAGAAGTTTCATTCATTTACTTGATAAAGTTCTGTCTTATGAAACGGTAGAATTAATGTGTCATCCCGCCTTTATCGATGAGCCATTATTGACAGGAAGTTCATATGCTCTCCAGCGTGTAAGAGAGCTTGCTATTTTAACAGACAAAGAAGTTCGAGATGCAATCGTGGACAGAAAAATAAAACTGGTTACTTACAAGGAAGTGACCAAACAGTCTAATGCATTTTAAAGTGAGTTGACAATTAGGTTAAATAGTTATTTTTAAAAATTTATTTGGCTTTGGTCACGCCGAATGCGCTTAGGGTAGGGGTGGAACAACATGGAAAATCAGGAACAAATTATTTTTCAGATTATCCTTCATGGTGGGAATGGAAGAAGTTTAGCAATGGAAGCAATCGCAGCTGCGAAACAAGGTGATTTTTCGGAAGCAAGAGAAAAATTACAGGAATGTGCAGATGCATTAAATGAAGCACATCACATTCAAACTTCTCATATTCAAGCTGAAATTGGAGGAGAAAGGACGGAAGTTTCATTATTAATGGTTCATGCACAAGATCATTTAATGAATGCAATGACAATGAAAGATTTAGCAACTGAATTTGTTGATCTATATGAAAAAATAAAGTGAAAAAATCCCAAGTAATTGGAGGGTTGAAAAAATGGTTAAAAGGCTTAAAGTTGCTACGATAGGTGGAGGATCAAGCTATACTCCGGAACTCGTTGAGGGATTTATTAAAAGATATGATGAGTTTCCTATCAGTGAACTATGGTTAGTTGACATTGAGGCAGGGAAAGAAAAGTTAGAAATTGTTGGTGAACTTGCAAAACGAATGGTGCAAAAAGCAGGATTACCTATTGAGATTCATTTAACACTGGATCGAAGAGCGGCATTAAAGAATGCGGATTTCGTGACCACGCAATTCCGTGTAGGGTTGCTTGAGGCCCGTGCAAAAGACGAAAGAATTCCATTAAAATATGGTGTTCTGGGGCAAGAAACAAATGGTGCTGGCGGATTATTTAAAGGATTACGGACGATACCGGTGATTTTGGGGATTTGCCGTGATATGGAGGAATTATGCCCGCAAGCATGGTTAATCAACTTCACAAATCCAGCTGGGATGGTTACGGAAGCAGTTCTTCGTTACTCGAATATTAAAAAAGTTGTAGGGCTTTGTAACGTTCCAATCGGCATGGAAATGGGAATTGCTAAGTTACTGGACGTAGAACATTCTCGCGTTCGGATTGACTTTGCAGGTCTGAACCATATGGTATATGGACTAGACGTTTATGTTGATGGTGAGAGTGTGAAAGCTCAAGTGATTGAGTTTTTGACTGATCCTAACAACAGTAGTTTTGTAAAAAACATTCAAGGAATAGGTTGGGAACCAGAGTTTCTTAAGGCGCTAAATGTTCTCCCTTGCCCTTATCATATGTACTATTACAAAACAAAAGAAATGGTTGAAAAGGAAATAGAGAGTTCAAAAAAAGAAGGCACACGAGCAGAGGTAGTTCAAAAATTAGAAAAAGAATTATTTGAACTGTATAAAGATGAAAATCTTGACATTAAGCCTCCTCAATTAGAAAAGCGCGGCGGAGCTTACTACTCAGATGCAGCAGTAAGGCTAATTACTTCGATTTACAATGACAAAGGTGATATTCAACCTGTTAACACGATGAACTGTGGTGCTATTGCCAGTATACCTTACGAATCAGCAGTGGAAGTTAGCTGCATCATTACGAAGGAAGGCCCGAAACCGATTGTAGTGGGCGATTTACCAGTTCCTGTACGCGGGCTTGTTCAGCAAATTAAATCATTTGAAAGAGTAGCAGCTGAAGCAGCTGTAACTGGAAACTATAATACGGCACTGTTGGCTTTAACAATCAATCCGCTTACACCATCAGATCAGATTGCCAAAGAAATTGTTGATGAAATGCTAGAAGCCCATCATGAGTATCTACCACAGTTTTTTAAAGAGGCTAAAGTTTAACGGAGAAATTGAATGACTTCTAAAATGGTTCTGGTGTTAATATCCATCAGAACCATTTTGTTATACCTATTCAATTATGCTACTTTATAGTCAAAAAAATATCCGGCGAAAGGCCGGATAAAAAAATATATATATAAAGGGGGGGTTGAAAGGGTATGAAAAGATCATGTCCGTTTCATATATTCATCATAAACACTTGAAATGAACAAACTATGAATAAACCATTAAAAGTGTTGAAATTTTTTGTTTAGGCAGCAAGGTATTTTTGACCACTAATTGCTGGATTTGAGCCATGAAATTGTTTTTTCAAAACGGTATAAGTGAATATATAACAAGAAATTTAGAAATCTTCCTCTACAATTAGTATGAGTTTGTCGATTCGGAAAAAACACAACAAATTCATTTGAAGTTGTGCTAACATGGCAATACTAGATATAGAGAATGGAGAGGGTATCCGATGAAAATAAATCAATTAATTGCCAACAATATTAACCGTTTAGATGCCGTCTTGCCGGAAGATCAATCGTTAGGAATTGCTGGTTTGTCCGGATCTGGTAAAACCACATTTTGTCAAACCATTGGTGAAGAATCCAAGAAGCGTCTCGTTTCCTTATTGCCTAAGGCTGAATATCAGTATTTGTTTCCTAATATAATGGAAACGAATTTTAGTGCCATCAAGATGGAAGACATGCCTTTAGTTCTTTTTCTAGGGAGATCGTCGATTTCTTCCAATCCGCGTTCAACGATTGGCACCCATACCGGCGTTTTTACAGAGTTACGCGTGCGACTTGCAGAAAACTTTCATCTTTCGCCAGAAGTTTTTTCATTTAATAATGAATTAGGCTGGTGCCCTGCATGTAAAGGGCGCGGTACTACCAAAAATGTCGAATGTAAAAAGTGTGAGGGCAGACGTTATAATCCGGAAGTTGAGCAAAAAAGAATAGAATTATGGAATCAACCACATAGTATTTCCGATATCAACAATTTAAGCGTTGAATCGATTTATTCCCTTGCAGAGGAATTACATATTAGTGAAACGAAACAACTTATTCTTAAAAATATTATCAATATGAATATTGGTTACTTAACATTGAATCGGATCATGGGGACATTGTCTGGAGGAGAATTAACACGGCTTTACTTGGCAGAATTCATGGCAGCAAGTGTTAATACCGTGATTATTATTGATGAAATCTCCGTTGGTATGGACCATCAAACCCTATTGAAAATTTTAGAACAGGTTAAACAATTAGGCAATAAGAATCAAATTTGGCTCATTGATCATTCTGACACAGTGCTAGATACAGCTGATGAGCAATTGTTCTTTGGGCCTGGCAGTGGTAAATATGGTGGAAAAATTGTTGAAGAATCCCCACGTCCAAAACCAATCATTTGGGAACGAAATCAGGCAATACCAACAGAATACTATCAATTTCATGATCTTTACTGTCGTAATATTCAAATGGCTGAAATTCAGATTCCCCAAAATAGACTTGTAACCTTTACGGGTGAGTCTGGATGTGGCAAATCGACCCTTGTAAATGAGTGTATCTCCAAGGATTTTCTGAAGCGATATCCAAAAGATAAACTGGTCATGGTAGGGCAGGACCGAAACCAATCGATTACCAGCCGGTCAACTGTTGCGACGTTTCTTGATATTAAAAAGAAACTCACCAAATACAGTGACGAAATTGATGATATTTTTCAGCGCTCAATTGAAGACATTATTGAGGACCTTCCAAATGAAGACATCGCTCATAAACGCTTGAGTTTACTGATCAAACTGGGACTCGGTTATTTGACGTTGGAAAGAAAAACACAAACCTTGTCGACAGGTGAATTTCAATGTGTTCATTTAGTTTCTGAGCTGTTTTCAAACTCAAGAAACCCCCATACGCTGTTTATTTTTGACGAGCCTTCAAAAGGTTTGTCACAAAATATTTTAAACCAATTCATTGATAGTGTCAGGGGAATACTAAAGGATGAATCTGTCTCAATGATGATGATTGAACATAATGCCTATATGTTAGAAAGCTCTGATTTTATCGTTGATTTTGGTAAAAGACAGCCTGCACCTGTCGAGCACCTTGATGTTGTCAGTCATGATGATTATTATCGTCAACAAAACAGTACAGATAAGGTTGCTCCATTGCATATTTCTTCAACACTAGATTCAAAAAATGGCATTAACTACTTAAAAGAAAATCATATTAGCTATTATAAAAATGCAGAAAACGTCTATAAAGGCGGCATCTTAAAAAGCTTATCATCAATGGCCCGTTTGATTTATGGTGAATACGAATCTGACACCATCGCACCCGTCATCGCCATTGATCTGGAACGGCACTTGTATAGTCAATATAGCTTTCTCTATGAAATTGGCGGCTTGATTAACCATATAGTCGCGGCTCATCCAACCACTAAAGATACGAGTAGCTTCGATTTCTATACTACAGACAATCATTGTCCATGTTGCTCTGGCCGCCGGGTGATTGAAAAATTTGATTTTGATGTTGTGATTCAGGATAAAACCAAGCCATTTTGGGATGGCCTATTGCTTCCAGATGTGATGGAGATTTTAAAATTCTATCAATTTCCAAAATTACAATTCATCTTTGATGAGATTAAGAATGAGCTCGGTCAGGATATTAGCAAAAGTTATAACGAGATGACAGAAGAAGAAAAGCATACCTTTTTATATGGGTATTGGGAAAAGTCATTCTATGATAAAGCAGGCAAGACACGGAGGACATGGGAGGGCTTTAATAAGATCATTGGGATGTATATAGTCATTTCGAAATCGATTATTAAAGAGCATATAAAAGCATCAAAAGAGATGATTACCTGTCCGATTTGTCAAGGAACCGTGCTAAATCATCATAAAAAGCTCAAATTTGGCGACACAGATATTCGTAAGATTATTCAACAGCCGCTTGATCAAGTGATTAAAACAGTAGGGAAGTTACCGGAACTGGAAAAATTGAAAGCTATTGTTGGCTGCGATATGGCTTTGACAGAAGATGTCTCACTAATGCCTAGGGAAACACAAGTCGCGCTGAAAATGTTTGAATTGGAACTAGCAAGCTTTGTTGGTTATGAAATGGTATTACAAAATGTCTTACCATTCTGGGACAGAATTAAAGGCAATATCGAAGCAATAAGCAGTAAAAATCTGATAACAATCTGTGATTTTGCCAATATAGACGAAACGAGAGAAACAATTATTGATAAGTATTTCACCAATGGAAAATACAAAAAACTGACGTATGTCTATGAAGCGTTTGGTTACAAAAAAATTGTTACCCAAATTAATAAGATTAAAGCAAGTCATCCATGTCCATTCTGTAAAGGGAAGAAAGTAATTTCAGAAGATAATCTCCATGATGGCGTGTTTAAATTATCGGTACCATGTGTTAGTTGTTATGCAAGTGGTATCAATGAAGAAGGGCGTAAGGAAATCGTCGATGGTATTGACGTGCAAACATGGCTAACAGGCAAAGTAAGGGATGTTGTTACTGAAAGCTTAAATATTGAGCCTGTTGCAGATCTTCTAATTTTCAAGCGTATTCGTGAGTTGAATAAAGAAGAAATGATGGCGATTTACCAATTCCTTGAGCAAAATAATTAAATTAGATTTATTAAAACAAGTGATATTTAAGTAAAGAGCTAGCTGTCAGTCAGTTGCGAAAACTCATTTGCAATAATAAATTGCAAATGAGTTTTTATGCTATTCTGAAGAGGAGCTTGTTGGTTTAAAAGAAAATTAAAAGTGTCAATCTAGATAGACAAAAGAACGGAGATGTTTGTAAGGAAACTAAGAAAAATAAAGAGTAGGTCAAAAGATTATAATGGAATTTCTAGTGGGGATTGCCGATATAAGAAGACTATGACAATATAGGAGGATATAAAGAAATCTTTATTAAGTTTCCAGTTTGCTATCGATATTCTTACGAAGGTGTAAAAAGGAAATTGAAAATAAATTCTTAAATTTTGGAATTTACAGGAACGAATGGAGGAAATAATGTTATGTCAAATTTGCCAAATTGTCCAAAATGTAATTCAGAATACACCTATGAGGATGGACGACTTTTTGTTTGCCCAGAATGTGCTCATGAGTGGACTATAGAATTAGAAAATGAAAATAATGAAGAACAACAGATAATTAAAGATGCAAATGGAAATGTTTTAACCGATGGTGATTCTGTATCAGTAATCAAGGACCTGAAAGTAAAAGGAAGTTCATCAGTCTTAAAAGTAGGTACGAAAGTTAAAAATATTCGTTTAGTTGATGGGGATCATAATATTGATTGCAAAATTGATGGTTTTGGCGCTATGAAATTAAAATCTGAATTTGTTAAAAAGGTATAAATGCAGGAATAATCAACAGAACTGAAAGCTAGTGAAAAATCTAACTTTTAGTCAAGCGATTGACGCTTATTTTTTATTGGTATCCTTTGTTCAACAATAATTTAATATATCAAGTTAAATCTTATCCAGAGAGGTTAACGTGGACTTTGTCGCAACAATAGAACGATTTTAAAAGACTTTAAAGATCAAATTTATTTCTGATAACGTAAGAAGTAATTCTTTGCTTTTTCGTTATGGATTTGAAAAATAATCTTATAAAAATGGCATTCAGATACTGGAACGTTATCAATTCTTCGTAAGAAACTATCTATCTCTTCCTTGGAAACAAAATAATCTAAGTATAGACCAAGTAAAATCTCTATGAAATGAAATTGAATGAATAGATTAAGATCGTCAATTCCATTCATCAAATTTGAGTAATCTTGGAATACCTTTTCCGCTTCAGATATATTGTTTAGGACTAGCAGACTTTGGATTCTATTGAAATACAAATCGGCTAGTTCTTTTTGATAGACCATATCACTAAAGTTCATATACTTTGACAATTCTTCTGATATCTTTTTATAAAGCTTGAAGGATTCTGCCATTTCTTTCTCTGGTATCGAAAGCAGAACTAGCTTAGCTAGTTTAATTTCATTTAATGTCCAATATTTGGTAATTTCTAAATTTGAAATTATTTCATTAAAAGGATCTCTAGAAAAGTTGTAAAAGTTACTATTTGTAATCAATACTAAAAGATAAGCTTTTGAGGCTAAGTAACGAACCTCTCTAATACTACTTGTGTAATATTCTTGATAAATACTAAACAATTCCTCAAATTTACCTTGTTTGTAATAATCATCAATATCTTTTTCTAGTTTCTGAGTATCAGATATATCCATCTGGTTATGGAAGTATAGAAATTCTTCAAAAGATATATTTAAGTTTTGGAGAAGTCCTTGAAACTTGTCCACACTAACAGAGTATTTGTCTGCTTCAAAATCACTATAAAACGATTTTGACACTACACCAGTATAAATCTCTTTTTGAGTTAGCCCCTTTTGTTTTCTTAAATTCTTCATTGTGGCTCCATACATGATTTCTCCCTCCTAAATTCCTGTATACAGGAATTTTAACAAATAAAAGTTTTAATCTCTATGATAAATTAGAGAAAATTAAGTGTTGGAGGGTTCATGATGATTAAAAAAAATTCTTACTTGGTGCTTATTCTGTATAGCGTATTCTTGACTTTTACAGTTTCATTCTTTTCCGCATTATCTGTGATCTCTAATGTCAGCGAGAAAGGTATGATACTATTTCAAATTCTTGCTTTTTCTCTCATGGCAGTCTTCTTTACAAGACAAATTATTAAGAGCGATATGCCGCTTAAGAAATTAGGATTCTCTCTAAAAAATATTGACTATCGTATTTTTATCATGTTGGGGGTTATTGTATTAGTTCAACCAATTATGTTAGGAATAAACTTAAATATTTCTTTATCAGTATTTCTGCTAACCGTCGTGCAGATGATTTTAGTTGGATATACAGAGGAACTACTTTTTCGGGGGATCTTTTACCTGAAATTAAAAGATAAAAGTCCAGTTTTGTATGTTTTATTTTCTTCTCTTGTTTTTTGCCTTTTGCACAGTGCAAGTGCCATTAATCCAGAGACTGGTTCAATCCTAGTCATTCTTCAAGTAGTAAATGCTTTTTTGCTAGGTATTATTTTTGCTTTAATTTATTTCTTAACTAAAAAGATATTGATAGTGATTTTAGCCCACACGTTCTTTAATATCTTTGCAAGTATCTCTAATCAAGTTTCACTTGAGAGAAATGTTTACACTGTAATTGTTTTATCTATTCTTTATGTCTTTTGTATATTAGTGCTTGCTATTATTCGAAAAAAATATAATCAGGCTTAACAAAAATCATGATATAGGCAAGAGTATTATATTCGTGACGTACGCTTTTCACTATAAAGATTTTTTAAAATAAAGTTTATTAATGCTATACTTGGGGAACTGATTTGGATTCTGAAAGGAGTTAAATATTTTGAAGTATATGAAGTCGCAGATGCTACAGCTAATCAAGGATAATAAAGAATTGCATACACGCTTAAAAGAGTTGAAGGCAGAACATGGCCTTGAAAAAAACAATGCCCTCAAAGCTTTGTACCATTCAGAAGTTGCTGACGGGGGAAAGTACCAGTTAGCTTACCAAGCACTTGACCAGCCCAAAAAGTAGACTTACTTAAGGCTTTGAGGTGAAACCTTGATTTATACTAAAATGAACGTATACGCTTTCTACGCAGGAAAGTATTTTAGGGAAGGACAAAAATATTATTTACGATTGTTAGCATCAGGAGGATTACTTGGAATGATAACAGAAGGGACATTTAATGGTGTCGATGGAATAGAGCTATTTTTTCGAGTGATCGAACCATTAACGGCTCCAAAAGCAGCAGTTATAGTAGTGCACGGACATGGGGACCACAGCGGAGGGCTACAAAATATTAGTGCAAGCCTGGTGGATAAAGAATATATTGTTTATGCCTTTGATTTGCGTGGTCATGGAAAAAGCGCTGGGAAAAGGGGATATATACAGTCTTGGGGTGAATTTAGAGGAGATTTACATGAGTTTCGAAAGCTCGTTTCTCTCGATCAGCCCGAATTGCCCTTGTATATCGTCGGACATAGCATTGGCGGCCTGATTACTCTCGAGTATGCATTGGAACATAGTGCGGGAATTTCAGGAATTATGGCGATTTCTCCTGCCATCTCTTATGAAATAACACCATTTGAGCAGTTAGGTATAAGCCTAATGGGTAAGGTTAAACCAGACTATAGTATCAAAAAACCGGGCAGGATTCGATTGCTAAAGAAAAAATCAGTGATGCGAGCTAAATACGAATCTGACAGTTTACGTCACAATATCGTGACCCCTGGTTTAGGACGCAGCTTAATCCAAACTATTTCACGGGTAGTGAATAAAGCACCGTCGATTACCCTGCCAATATTATTACAATACGGCTTGGATGATAAAATTACTCCCCCAACAAAGCTGCGCCACTTCTTTACCCTTGTTTCCTCACAGGATAAACAGCTATATGAATACCCTTCAGCTAGGCATCGTCCGTTTGATGAAGTAGGAAAAGAGAAGTCTTTAAGCGATTTAGTCGACTGGTTAGATCAGCAACTTGATAAACAACAAAAGGTGACTTGCAGAGAGTTTGGTTAATTGACCAGAAGTAAATTTGTTTTTGAGGGATAATTCATCATAGAGAGTTTCCATTAATAGGTGCCTGACCCCGGAGGTAACAAACGGCAGGGGCGTGGTGGAACCCAAACCTGAAAAAAAAGTGAAAGAAAGCTGTCCAAAGTCCCCGCGTTCACAGAAGTAAATATAAAACATAAGATGGATTACAGAAAAGATGAGAAAGAAGGGGAGGACTATGGAGTGCCTTCAGTCATTAATTTAGGAATATTTAATGTTAACTCTCCACAGCCCAGCTCAGCAATCTTTATTGGTGAATCAATTGTTACCGGGATGGACGCCAATAGAAAATATAATTTAGGCTTTGGGGGTATTTATGGATTTGGAAATGTGCAGGCCGGAAACTTAGTCAATAATTTAGATAGCTTTGAGGTCATAGACGGGGCAATCTTTGACAATGATATTAAACCAAATTTTGGTGCGAATATATAATATTTAAGCGATATTCCCCAAAATATTTCTTTTGCCCCGTTCTGGAATGAAGAAAAAAACAACAAACCCTTATTTTAACTGGGGTTTGTTGTTTATTTTTGTTGGGCCATTTCTTCCATTTGTTCTTGTTTGATTCCTTTCTTTTTCTTCGGGACGCGCTCGTAATTGGTTAATGAGGCAGTAGCATGATCAAAGGTGTTCTGATCTCCGTGGATATTCCCTAAGCCCTGGTTATGTTTTTTTCTGCTCTTGAAGTCTTCGATAAAATTGTTTCCTATACTAAAGCAAGAAGCCTCTTCAATGGTCCCAATTTTGATGGTCCCGATATGAAAGGTCGGGGATAAAATGGGGGAAGACACGAATTATTCAGCCTCCCATGTTTCTTTGTTTTTCACCCAACAATTATAGGTTAACTTATTTTCATTTCCAGACAAGGTTCCAACTGCTTCGTTTATCGTCGTTTCACAAGAAAAATGTTTGTGTCGGTTTTTTTCACCAATGAAAATACCGGCAGCTGTTTTCAGTTGGTCTACGGTAATATTTCCGAATGTCATTTCAATCATATGCAGGATCTCCTTTCCTTTCTTTAAAATATCAGAATTTATATCATCGGACTTTGAGAAATGTCCAGCTCCAGCGCCCTAGCGGCAAGTGTCCTTCGCACTCCGCCCTACGATAAGTCAACATCGGATCGCTCCGCTTTCCGTGTTTCCTTTATCTCAGTTGGAGTGCTCCAGGCCATACGCCGCTGACCAGGGCGCTTGCGCTTTTCTTAGTAGCTTATTCAATGATTTGGGCGTTTGACACCTTTCTTTGCTATTTCTTAGGCAATCGTCACCATCCTAAATCCAAACACATAAGGTACATTAAATAGAAGGAAAGGTGTATAGGAACGATACATGAACAAGATCTTAACGGAAACGTGGTGATCAGGATATGAAAAATTCGTCACAATTTAATTTTATCGGAGATATCAATGTCCAAACCATGCAAAGGCAATCTGGCATTTTTATAGGGGAAGAAAATAATGCCATCGGCTGGAGTACCCATGGCAAAGAAAATAATGTGATTGGGGGGATTAGTGGTCAGTCTAATCTTCTTTTTTACAATATCTCTATTTTAAATGATCCTGATTTTATCGATACTCCCATTGATGACCGTGATATTAATATTTCATTTGAGAATCCTAGTAAGGAAGATGCTTCGAGTATCACGCTTGGATCAGTAAATGTCAATTCGATGCAGCAAAATAGCTCTGTATTCCTTGGGAATTCTCATGTGACGGGGATGGACGGAAATGAAAAAGTGAATTATTCACAAGGTGCTGTATTTGGAAATCAAAATCAATTGTTGAATAATTTAAATACAAACAATGATCAAGATTTTATAGATGCCATAATGGAAGATCAAGATATCAAGATTGCTAATTTAAGATGAAAATTCAATGATTACTGAAACGATAACCTTTTGCTGTTTTGGTTATTTTTTTTTGAGTTGGTGTGTTAGTTTCTGACATTGTTTCTTGTTTCGCCTTTTCTTTGTCCATTTTTAAAATGTAAGGGTGGGAAAGGTCTTCCGTGCTTCCAATATTATTTCCAATAATAAGTTTTCCGCTCAACTCGTCAATTTCTAGATTGTCCAGTCGGAAAATAATGTTTTCTAAATAATCAATTTGGACATGATCAAATTGAATGTTTTTTCCATTCTCCTCCTTTTGTTTTTGCTCAAGCAGTTCAATAATTCGATCTAATTTATTGAGAAGAAGAGAGTCTATTTTATTTTCTTTTTCCATCTGTTTCTTTTTAAAAGAAAAAAATTTAAACATAAACTCCCTCCAAACGGATAAATTGGGGAACTTGAAATCAATAGGAGTCCATCCATTTTCCGCTTTTTGCATGATTATGTATAGGCTGCATTTTTCGTTTTGCATAAGACACCTTTTTTTAATTTATGCGGTGGATAGTAGACATATTCCGGTGCCTGACACCGCCTGATAGAATACTAGTGCCTGACCCCCGATGCGTTAAAGCTTTAACACGTTGGGGGTCAGGCACCACTTCTATAAATCGACTCCTTATTCATACGTTCCTCTATTTCCGTAAAACTTACCTTTTACCACATTGCTTTATATCAAAAGAGAATTGGCTCTAAATGGAGTTCAGATTAATTACATACAATCACTTCTCGAATAAATAATCCTTTTTTAGCAACAGCTCGGTCAATAATCGAAAAACCTGCTTTTATTAGGATTTCATCGACGGGTTCAACGGTCACCACGACCACTTTGTCTGCGAACACACGTGCACTTTGGAGTATTTCCAGCTGTTCTTCTGGAGTTATTACCGAACACAAATTATAAGGCAAATCTATAATGGCTACATCATAATGATTGGTGATATCGCGAATATCTGCTAAGTTTATTTCTCCAATAAGACCAAAGTGTGCCATGTTTTCTCGTGCTCCAGGGAGGATCAGCCGATTTCGGTCGCTTCCGACGATATCAATGCCCATTGACCTAGCTTCAACCAGGACGGTTCCAATTCCACAGCAAGGATCAATTGCCTTAATCCCGGTTGGATTGGGAATGGCGATATTTACTACCGCTCTAGCAACACGTGTGTTAAGCGCAGTGGAGTAACCATTTGGCTTCTTTTGATGTAGAAACCAAACCGCCTCACTTTTCACATGCTCACCGAATACCCATCTTCCGTTTACATGCATCACGCCAAACAATCGATCTGGGTGACGAAGGTCTGCTTTGCCATTGACATGTAAACCAATCTCTCGTTCAATTGCACGTCGTTTCTCGAATCCTTCGTTTTCACTTTTAGTCTGACCATTATTTTTTACATAAGTTACTTTAAACGTTGCTCCGCTTAGTTGTAAAGCTTCTACCTGCTGACAAAGATCGGCCAGGCTTTCTGCTTCATATATCACACCAATTCTTTCTTTAATAAAAGGGCTTCGACTTGGATCAACTTTTACGAAGCTTTCCAAGACGTTAGAATGAGACACCTTGCCGAATAATGAGCGCATTTCCAAAGCACACAAAGAGCGTTCATCCTCAGAGCAGGCATAAGTATATATATAGGTTGTTCCTTTTTGTGGAGTAAAATCCAATACATTATCAAACATTAATTTTTCTATTTCATCTTCACCTCAAGTGTTATCTAAAAAACATTATCTATTATACCAAGAAAAGAGGTATCATTAGAAGTTACCTATAATTGGAAATGGTTTGCCGTACAAAATAACGCATTTTTTCTAATAGAATTGTAGAAAACTGTCCAGTCGTAGGCAGGGGGGCACCGATTTTATGTTCCACTAACTTTGAAAGCCCGCTTGTATGATTAAAATGACCATGTGTCAAAAACACACAATCATTTATGCTTTACTTGGGGAACAAATCGGGTTCTGAAAGGAGTTAAATATTTTGAAGTATAAAAAATCGCAAATGCATCAGCTAATTAAGGATAATAAAGAATTGAAGGTAGAACACTGCCTTGAAAAAAACAATGCCCTCAAGGCTTTGTATCATTCAGAAGTTGCTGACGGGGGAAAGTACCAGTTATCTTACTAAGCACTTGACCAACCAAAAAAGTAGACTCACTTAAGGCATTGATGTGGAAAAAAGGGAAGGTTCTCTTATTTACCTTTAAACAAGAGAACCTTCCCTATAATATTCAACTCTTCTATTTTATAATAATACTCTTTATCACGTTCAGTTATTTTCCTTAATACACGACATGGATTTCCAACAACAACTACATTTCTCTCCTTTTTCAAAAGAAACCTGGGCAATTGACTACTATACCAATGCCCTTCTTATCCTATTCGTTTTAGTTTTTAAATTCCCCTCCCCATAAATGTTCTAGCAAAAAATGAAACTTTTTTTTAAATATGACAGTATACTGTAGTAATGTTTTCTTTAAGGGAGGATTGGGATTGTATGAGTATGATGTCGAGATTTAAGGATATTATGGCAGGCAATATCAACTCTTTATTGGATAAGGAGGAAGATCCGGATAAAATGCTGGATCAGATTGTTAGAAACCTTAACAAGGATTTAGCGAAGGTAAAGTCGGAAACGGCATCCGTGATGGCAGAAGAGCAGCGATCAAAACGAGTACTAAATGAGTGCCAAGATGAGATTGGAAAAATGGAACGCTATTGCCACAAGGCATTAGAAGCAGGTAACGAAGGAGATGCAAGGGAGTTCCGAGAGAAGAAGGCGCCATTGGAAGCACAGTTATCCTACTTGCAAGCCTATTATCAAATGGCTCTATCAAACTCACAAAAAATAAAACAAATGCATGATAAACTTGTCGCAGATATAAGTGAATTAATCAGCACGGAGAAATTTAGTGAAAACGAAACGGTCTGTGGCAAAGAGACAGGAACGAATGAATAGGATTAAGGCATCTAACTGCTATTAAACTATAACATTTGCTTGATAAAAAAGAGGTGATAAGTATTGATCCTTCAATATAAATGCCCAAGCTGTGGGAGTGATATGAGCTTTGATCCTGAATCAGGCGAATTATCTTGTCAAAGCTGTGGCAAACACGAAAATATCGAAAATTATCCTGAAGAGTTGAGGACGGCTTCATTTTCAGAAGATGAGGCGAATGAGTACCATTGTGAGAATTGTGGAGCTGTTCTCATTACAACAGCTGAGACAGCCGCAACAAGTTGTGGTTTCTGCGGAGCGGGTGTAGTCATTGCCGATCGATTATCAGGTCATCTTGCACCACAAAAGGTCATTCCTTTTACCATTAGTAAGGAAGAGGCCATAAAAGCATTTCAAAAATGGTGTAGAAAAGGGCTTCTGACCCCGAAAGGCTTCATGACGGCCGACCGGATCAAGAGTATAACAGGGATGTATATTCCATTTTGGTTATTTGATTTAAATAGTAAGGTGCAAGTAAATGCAGAATGTACAAAGGTCAGAACCTATACACAGGGAGATTATATTTATACGGAAACAAATTACTATGATGCCTTTCGCGATATCAACCTAGAGTATGTCAAGGTCCCGGTTGATGCATCAGAAAAGATGAATGATGAATTAATGGATAAATTGGAACCATACCCATATGACCAACTAAAAGATTTTAAAACCCCTTATTTAGCGGGATATATTGCCGAGAAATACAATTATACAGATGGAGAACTGCTCCCAAGGGCGAAAGATAAAATCAGCGGATATATTGAGTCCTATATTTCTTCGACATTAACAGGATATCATTCAGTAAATTATAAAAATAAACACATTGATACGAGAAACATGAACAGCGATTATGTTTTACTGCCTGTATGGATGGTCAGCTATGATTATAACCATTCAGAGTATACGTTTGCGATGAATGGACAGACGGGAAAAATTGTCGGCAAACCGCCGATTAGTACTGGTAAGGTGGCTACTTGGTTTAGTGGTATAGCAGCTGGTACCTTCCTTGCCTTAAAATGTGTCTCCTATCTATTGGGAGGTGGCTTTTGGTGAGTGGAATTCGTATGCAAAAGCAAGGTTTCCTTTTCTTATTCATGGCTCTGTTGCTCCTCCTACCTTTGGGGATACGGGCTAAAGCTGAAACATTTGATCGAAATCATTATATTTATGATTATGCTGAGGTGCTAACGGATCAAGAAGTGGCAGAACTTCAAGCTTTATCAAGTAAACTGGGAGAGGAAAGAGATACTGCTTTTATCATTATCACGGTAAATGGAACGGATGGAAAGGAAATCAAACAATATGTAGAGGATTTCTATGATGAGCATGCTCCTGGATATGACCAACCGCATGGAAATACCGCGATATTAACTATCGATATGCAGGAACGGGATGTGTATTTGGCAGGATTTAAAAAAGCAGAGCAGTATTTGGATGATGGGCGGCTGAATTCTATTCGTGATCATATTACCCCTGATCTATCAGCTGGTAATTACTTTCAAGCATTTTCGGCATTTTTAAATACTACTCATGAGTATATGGGCTATGAGCCAGGTAATGGTCCGGAAGAGTCCAAGGGGTATGATCCGGGTGGTGGAACGGGAGGGTACACGGGCTATGATCCGGGTGACGGCCCTGGAGAGTATTCGGGCAATGAACCGAGTGTCAATCCAGAAAATATCCTTTTTAAATGGTGGTTCCAATTAATTGCTGCGATAACCGTGGCTGGAGTCATTGTAACAATTATCGCCTTTCGCTCAGGTGGAAGGGTAACGGTAAATGCGCAAACTTATATTGATAGCAATCAATCAAAAGTGATTAGCCAGTATGATAACTTTGTCAGACAAACAGTGACGAAACAAAGAAAGCCGTCAAACAACAATACGCATAGTGGTGGAGGTGGCAGCGGTGGCGGAATCACGAGTGGTGGTCACTCACATAGCGGAAGCAGTGGCAAGTTTTAGCTAGGGCGCTTGCGCTAGACAATTCTCAAAGATAAGTTGATATAAATTCTGATAAAAGTGGAAGGGAGCAGATGATCGATGTCTTTTTTTAAAAACCAATTTGCAAATGTAGTAGAATGGCAAGAATTTAGAGATGATATGATTTTCTATAAATGGAGCAACCGCGAAATCAAAAAGGGGAGCAGATTGATCATACGGCCTGGTCAAGATGCGATTTTTTTTAACAATGGAAAAATCGAAGGGGTATTTCGTGATGAAGGTGAGTATGATATCGAATCGCAAATCATCCCCTTCTTATCGACCTTAAAGGGATTCAAGTTTGGATTCAATAGCGGTATGCGGGTTGAAGTGCTGTTTGTGAACACGAAAGAGTTTGTTGTGAAATGGGGAACACAAAATGCCATTAATATCCCGACACTGGGACTCCCAGGCGGAATGCCGATTCGCGCAAATGGAACGTTTAATTTTAAAGTACATGATTATATTGCATTAATTGATCAAATTGCCGGTGTGAAGGATCAGTATGTAGTGGAGGATGTCAAAATTCGCATCACATCCGTCCTCGATCAGCTCCTGATGAAATGGATTACAAGGGAAGGAAAGGATATGTTCAATCTTCAGGCCAACTCCTTCGACATTTCTAAAGGCATTCAAGAGGATTTAGATATGCAGATGATTAAGAGCGGCATTACGATCAGTGGATTTACGGTGATGAGCTTCAGCTATCCAAAAGAGATTCAAGATATGATTACCAAAAATGCATCACACGGAATGGTGAGTGATGTTGGCAGGTACCAGCAAATCTCCTTAACAGATGGCATGGCTTCTGGAAAAATGAGCGGAGGTGGAGCAGCATCCGATATGGCCGGGATGATGATGGGAATGAATATCGCGGGACAAATGATGAATCAAATGAATCAAATGAATCAAAATTCCCAAAATCAACCCGTATCATCTCAAAGTACGCAACCTCCTGCACAACCACTGGCCGGCGATCAAAAGAGACCAAATTTTTGCCCGAATTGCGGTACAAAAACAGGCGTAGCCAACTTCTGTTCTAACTGTGGGCAAAAACTCATTTAAATGGGGTAGGGTCTACTTACCATTCAATTTCTAAGTGGTTCCACTCAAAAAGGAAGGGGATTTAGCTTCCCTTTCCTTTTAGGAGAACCTTATTACAAATAAATACGGTTATTCGATGGGATAGTTCTATTGTCCCAATGTACCAAGTGGGTGCAAGTACCTCTACATCTCTTACTATTAGATTAAAACAACTTGGAAAAAAAAGGACAATATTTATTTATCAGTCACTTCCCCTGGGAAAGTTGAAAGTAAACGGATAAAAATTAGTTATGCAGCAGAAAAGTAGGAACAAAGCATAAGCGTAGGTATCTATGCTTGTGCTTTTTACTGTTGGATATACCAGAGCATAAATAGCATCGTATTTATTAAAAACACAACAAATATTCAATTAGATTTAAAACCTCACTTACATCACGGTGAACCGTATCATAAGTAAATGAGGTTTTTTTCTTTAAAGAAAATACAAGCCAAAAATAACAAGTTATGAAAAAAACTTGAATATTTTTGGCTTGTTTATTGACCTCAAAAAAATTTTTAATATTTTTTTCATAATGTCTTTTGAATTAGCTGATAAATATTCTTCCTTGCCCTCTAAATAACTCAATTGAATCCAAAAATCAATTTAATGATTTACCATAATTATCTAGTGCTATTGCATATTGCTCAGTATACTTATGAGACAAACGCATTTCTCTTGTTACTACACAGCGGACGTTGAAAATACAACTATCAATCTATTTGCTAAGATATACATATGGGGGTTATCGAAGTGGAAACTAATAAAACTATTCAACATGCTATTGGAGACTCTATTAAATTTCTTGAATCTTATCCGGATTTGCCCATTGAACGAATCGGAAATAGCCGTAGAAAATGGGATGGACTCTGGTGGCATATGGCAGCTCTTTATGAGATGGGGGAAGTAAAACAAATTCCTGAATCAGCTATTGTGAAAGCTAAATATATACTCGAAGCTCAAACCTGGCCCATCTTCATTAAATCCGCCGAAGACCATCCAACAACTGAAATCGATAATATGAAGATGGATTGCTGCCACTGTGAGCTTGCAGTATACTATATGATTTTGATGGACTATGGCTGTGATTTGGACAAGGAACTGCCTTGGATTCGAGAATGGTTATTAAAGCATCAGCTATCCGATGGTGGGTTGAACTGCGACCCCGATGCTTATACTCATTCTAATAAGAGTTCAATCATTTCGACACTACCTCCTCTTGAGGCAATTTTATGGTATACGAACCGTGATTTCACTGAAAAGGAAGCTTTTTTCTTGGATCAAGGCGCACGTTATTTGATTGAACATCGTCTGGTATGTTCTAAACAAACTGGAGACATCATCGATAAGGAATGGCTAAAGCCTTGTTTTCCAAGGTTTTTTGAATACGATATACTACGGGGTATGTCCTTCTTGGTGGAATGGTCACGTCGCAGGAATAAGCCGCTACCAACCGACCTACTTCGTAAAGGTGTGCAACGACTGGAGAGCCATGTCGAAGCAACGGGCATAAGAATTGGGAGGCAAGTATTTGATCCAAAGGGTCCATGGGGTGGGCACACCTTTGCACTGCTTGAAGCCGTATCCGAAATTGGCCATGTTTCGCCTTTTCTAACCAAACATTTTAATGGAATTAGAAGCCAATTGAATCAGGCTCTTAATAATTAAAACAAAATAAACAATTTTATGACCGAATCAAGCAATAGTATTGATATTAATGAAATTATTGTTAAGGGGAAATATAAAAAATACTTTTTATAAACACTATAAACCTCATTTAGATACATTACGGTGAACCGTATCATAAAGTAAATGAGTTCATTTTTAATAAAACTATATAAAGTTAATTTAATGTTTTCCTCCTTGAATTTTAGGTGAAATTTATTAATGATCTAAACTTAGATATATCATTCTTATTAATGATTTTTTTAGATAACCTAACAAATGAAGGAATTTTATATCTTCAAAAAGAAAAAGCTGACATGGCTATATATTGCCTTCATCAGCTTTTTAATGTTAGAACGTAAAGCGTGATACTTGTTCGTCTCCGATAATAAGCCCGTCTATTTCTTGGAAACCAATTTTTTCGTAGACGCGTTTTGCGTGTTCGTTAGTAGGCACATAAGAAAGTGTGATGGTTTGATGGCGATCCTCTTTCATAATCCTAATATCGTCTATTACAAGTTTCATCGCCTTCAATCCATATCCTTTTCCTTGATGTTTTTGATCAATCATTATGCGATAAATCCAGTACTCATGGTCGTCTTCATCAATTCCATAGAGCGTGAAACCAATCATTTCCTCGCCAAGATAGATTCCTTTTGCATAGAAATTTTCAAGGAAATTTAACTGGGCCAGTGATACTGCATTGGATGCTACGAACTTCACTTGATCTTCCCGGACACGCAGCGAAATAGCCTTCAGCCAATTGTCCTTTGTAATAGTTTTTAAATGAAGCATTCTTTATTTTTCCTTTCATAATAATATACATTCATTCAACAATTAAAGGGATGGCTAAAGAATATATAAACTATTGAACTCACTTTATAATATACTTCTCAATATTCCTCACTCCTTTTGGATGAAACAAATTTGATGATTTCATACCGCACTAACTTTTTTCCAAAAAGTCTATCCCTTCCAAATCAATTTATTCGATTGAATCAAGGCCCGAAGAAGGGAGTATGAAATCCACTTTTTGGTATTTAATTAAAATTTTATTCGCTTCTATTAAGTTATGCAACTATTAATAAAGAGAGGAATAAGTACACAAAAACTCCATGCTCGTGGACCAATGGGTTTGTCCACCTTAACCTCAACCAAATATATCTTTTTGAGATATATTTCAGAAAATATAGATTACAAATTCTGTCCAAATTTAATGTTATATTAATAAAAAATAAGATATAAGATTGAGGAGCAGTTATGAAAAAGGAATGGATTCTACGCTGGTCTTTTTTTATTTTTGGATTAATGGTGTTAGCATTTGGCATATCTTTAACAATTGAAGGAAAGCATTTAGGGATTGGACCATGGGATGTTTTTCATTATGGTCTATTTACTAAATTTGGCTTTACTATTGGAACTTGGTCGATAATAAGTGGATTTTTACTTTTGTTGATCAGTTCAATTTTCAATAAGGCATGGCCCAAAATAGGGTCCTTTCTGAATATGTTGTTTTTAGGATTATTTATTGATCTTTTTAATTGGATGTTACCTAGCATTGATAGTTTAGCAGGAGCAACTATTGCCTTTATCATAGGGTCTGTTTTAATTGGGTACGGTATTGGATTATATGTTTCTGCTGATTTTGGAGCAGGCCCTAGAGACAGCTTTATGTTATTAATTGTTGAAAGAACGGGTTGGAGTATCCCGTTGGTCAGAAATGGAATTGAAGTACTCGTTTTTCTTCTTGGTTGGACGTTAGGTGGGCCTGTTGGAATTGGAACAGTGTTTATTGCGTTTGGATTAGGTCCAATTTTAGGATTTTCTATTCCTCAATGTAAGAAATTGATGGCATATTTCCTTGACCAAAAGGATCGCCTGCTAACACATATGTAGACAATGGAAAATAAATAAACATGATTTAGGAGTATCCCTTCATTCTTGGTATTGAATATTAAAGATATATAATAGAAATGAATAAGATTTAAAAATAGTTTTTACCTCTCCTATTATGAAATAAAGTTATTATAAGAGTTAACAAATTAACGAAAGAAATATGAATACTAAGAAAAATAATCTATTTGGTGCAATTTTTGTAGCAGTAAATTGTTTGAAAAATTACCAAGTTGATCATGAAATGAATTATTTAACCCTAAAGTAAAACCTTATAATATTCCATCGATAAGCATAATATCTGCATTATCACATAGTCTCTTGGCACTTTCTTAAAAATAATATGATGTAATAAAATATGAGTAATTAGGAGTGAAGCTTATATATCTAAATTTCTATATAAAAAAACATAAATAGTTCTGAAAATAGAAGTCGACGGTTCATAGATGTTCCTTAACATATTCTGATATAAGCTATCTACAAAAGGCTATAAGAGGATTTTGTAGTGATTTATAAAAAATTGTTAGGTCATAAATGGATAGAGGAGTAGGGAGTGGTTTAAATGAATCAATTTCTTCAGATGGGAGCCAATACAGTTTTAAGTTCTCCAAAAGGTAATGTTACTGTTAGCTACGAAATTTCTAATTCGATAGATATTTCCTTAACAGCTTTCCTTTTAACTGATTCAGACAAGGTACAAGGAGATAGCGGGATCATATTTTATAATCAACCACAGAGCTCTTCTGGTGTAGCTACCCTTTTACCATCTGAGCAAGTGGGTAATACAAAAGTACATAAAATTAATTTTGACATGAGTAAAGTCCCTGAAGGTATTACTAAAATAGCTATAACTCTTACAGAGGATAATAGCACGGGGTTTTCAAATGTTAAGAATTTAAAGGCCGAAATATGTACTGATCATAATATTATCCAGTTAACCCCTTCTAGTTTCAAAAATGAAAATGGAATTGTAGTAGTAGAATTATATCTAAGGAATGGTCAGACAAAGGTAAAATCAATCTGGCGCGGTTTTGATTCTGGGCTTGAGGGGTTGTGTGAAAATTACGGTGTTGAGGTTGAATTTGATGAGCAAAGCAAGCCATCTGAACCTAAAACTATTCAAAAACAAATCCCAAAAGAACCTGAAAAGACTCTAACTATTCCTGAAAATAATAATAGACAAAATATGTTGTCACCGATAAGTCTTGAAAAGGTAAAGGGTAAGGTAAGTCTCGACAAAGGTCAAAAGCCAGTTATTATTGATAAAACACCAGAGATTACTGCTACGGTATCTTGGAAGTCCGGGACAGATTATGATATATATGCTTTGGTCTATACAAAGGCTGGTAAGCAGATAGATGTAGCCATGTTTGGGGCGAAAAGAACTCCTCCCCTCAGGAGTTTTGGCAACGGAGCAGTGGAACATATGGGGGATGTTGGGAGAAATAATCAATCAACTAAGACAGAAGTAATTAAATTAAGATTAAATGATGATATTCTCGCAGTTGTTCCTGTGGTGTATTCTGCTCAGTCAAATGGAACAGGCTCATTCTACAGATACCAAGTGTCCATGAGTATAGACAATCATAATGGAACCTCCGTTACCATATTCGCCAAGAATGCAAATAATAATGATAGAATTTATTCCTGTGTGCCCGGAATACTTCATAATACGCAAGATGGAGTTATTATAAGTCCATTAGAGCTTTATAGTACACCAAACTCAGAGCGTAGACCTAAACTTAGGATGGGGTCTTCAAATATGGTAGAAGTTATAATGGATAAAGGACCAATAAATGATTACAAGTAGACTAGAATTATATAAAAATTGAATATAAAATAGCTAGACAGATAGACCTTTAATCGTTATATGTCATGTCTAGCTTCCTTTTTTTATCTGGGAGTACTTGACCTAAGTGAAAGTAAAATGCTCGGTTTTATCAGCTATTGATTAGGCTTATTCTTCTTTTTTTCTCCTGAAAGTATAAATTACATCAATAATCAGAATAAGGATTAATACTGGGTACACAGCACCTAACAAAAACCGTCTCTTTAGTAGGTACGGAGAACCGTATCACAAGTGATGGTAAACCAAAAATTAGAATGTACAATTGAGATTAGTAAGTTAAATGAAATTAAAAATAAGTTAAATAGGTAGAATTATAAAGCGAAAAAGAGAAAGGATACAATTTTAACGGGTTCCGTTTCCTATCGCAAACATTGAAAATGTAATATAAAATGGCTATCAAATTGTATATGAATTTGATAGCCATTTTTTGTTGATGGAGAGGGATTTTCGTTATTGGTGTAGAAATAAAAGTTTGTGTAAGAATGTATGACAATAAATTGAGATTGGTGTAAAAAAAATGCTTAATACAATACTAAGATTTAATAATATTGCTAGAGAATTAAATACAATTTTGAGGATGAAATTCATTAAAGGAAATAAAGATTATCAACACCCAATTGGACAGACTTTATATAGAGCACTTCATAATTATAACAATCGAGATGCTGTACAGGGTAGTGGTCATGATGGCATTTGCCAACCAGGGTGATAGGCAATTGTTCAATGCTATTTGAATAGAATGTGCTGCTACTATAATTCAATTGATTAATAAAGTTAAAATCTGCTTGAATATTAGGAGGGATTTTCCTCTTTACTCTGCATCCCCTAGGGAAGCTAGCTCTCTCATTACTTCCTTGCCTACAAGTTAAAGGAAATCGGCTGCCAAGCCAGCGTCAAGCAAGTTATTCATGTTATAAGCATAAGGTAAGGGGGGAGGGAGAGGTGTGCAGGAATTACTAAAGTATGGGACAATATGGTGGAATTTTTTTTTAAACAGAAAATAAAAAAAGTATTTACTTTCATTTTTCAGAAAATTATAATTAAATTGTTCGATAACCAAAGGGGGGTTCATATGAAGTCAAAAAGCTTACTATTGATCGTTTGTTTTATGCTAGCCTTGGGTGTGCTTGCAGCCTGTTCAGACAAATCTTCCGGTTCTCCGGAAAAGGCTAATGGGAGCGCAAAGGTGTCCATGGTGTATTGGCCAGGACCAGAGTCTGATGCCATGAAAAAAGTGGTGGATGAATACAATAATGGCCAAGGTAAAAAGGATAAAGTAAATGTTGAAATGGTGTTATTAAGCCGTGATGGAACTTATGAAAAAGAAGCAACCATGATGAGTTCAAAATCAAGTGAAGTGGATATGTATTTTACGGCTAGTTATATTATTGGACAACATGCCCCTTCCTTAGATCCATTAAATAATAAACTGAACTTGAAAGATTATTTGCCTTCCGCTGTTGATTCACTGACTGTTGATGGAAAAACACTTGCGATTCCAATGGATGTTAGCAATCACTTCTTATTTTATCGGACTGATTTGATTGAAAAGTTATTATCTGACAATGCTTGGAAAGCGAAATATGAAAAGGTAAGTGAAAAAGTGGTGGGACAAAAGTTATCTCCAAAGGATCCAAAGGATTGGAATTGGGATGATTTTGTTGCAACCGCTGCCTTCTTCTCGCAAAAAGAAAATAGCAATTCACCTACTAAGTATGGAACAGCTCTTCAATTAAAAAATTTAATTTTCAATACTATGATTTGGGATGACGTACTATGGGGCAATGGCGGAAGCTGGTTAGACGAAAACGGCAATGTTACATTAACATCTGATGCTGCTAAAAAAGCCATGGGAATTTATCATACCATTTATAAAAATCAATATACATCACCAAACTCGTCTGTTGCTGAATATGCTGAGACACAAGAAGCATTGAAATCTGGAAATTCTGCCTTTGCCCTTCAGTGGTCGGCTGCTTACGGAGAATTGAATGATCCGAAACGTTCACCAAACACTGCAGGGAAAATTGGCGTGGCACCAATTCCAGGAGGAAAAACTCATGTTCATGCGCTTGCCGTTGGATTAAACAAGTATAGTAAACACAAAGAGGCTGCGCTAAAATGGATGGATTATTTAACGAAAGAACAGGCCCTTACCACATATGCAAAAAATGGGGGAATCCCACCACTTGCATCTGTACTTGAGAAATTAGGAACAGACAACCCTGTTTTACCGATGATTTCCAAACATATTGATGAATATGGATATTCCGTTCCAATCCTTCAACAAACGCAATCCATTCTTGAGGCACTTTCGAAGGATCTAAGTGGTGCTTGGGTTGGTCAAGGTGAAATTGATCAAGCGCTTAAGAATGCACAAGATTCCGTGGGGTCCTTGTTAAAAAAGTAAGGAATGAATGAGGGGGGGCATCTTGCCATCCCTTTTTCTTTCTATACAAGAGGTGATTTGTATGTATCAAAATGAAAAGTGGGCCAAGTGGGTGTTAGCCTCTCCTTTACTTCTGTTTTTGCTAGTTCTTGTGGTATTCCCTGCTTTTTATGGCATTTATACCAGCACACAAAATATGACGCTGGGGCTGCCGGATTCAACATTTGTTGGAATCGATAATTACTTGAAAGTGTTGAAGGATGATACCTTTTGGCAATCGATGTGGTTCACCGTACGCTTTACCGTCATGACAACGCTCGTGGAGTTGATCTTAGGATTTGGGCTTGCGCTATTATTTGACCGTATCTTCCCGGGAAAACGACTTCTGTTAAGTTTTATACTAATTCCCATCATGGTCGCTCCATCATTAATGGGGATTATGCTCCGGTTAATTTTAAATGAAAATATTGGAGTAGCAACCTACTTTTTTTCAAAAATAGGTTTGGATATCAATCTGTTCGACCCGTCGACGATTGTCCCTCTTTTGGTAGTGCTTGATATTATTCAGTGGGTACCGTTTACCTTCCTTATATTATATTCCGGTCTTCAAACAGTTGACCATGGTCTTTATGAAGCAGCAGCCATTGATGGAGCATCCTACTGGAAAACAATTCGAAAGGTGATTATCCCTGTTGTATCGCCGATTTTGTTTATCGCGTCCTTTTTAAGGGGAATTGATGCATTCCGAACCTTTGACGTGATATACGTGCTGACCAACGGTGGTCCGGGTAATTCTACCACAACCGCAAGCATTTTTATTTATAAAACCGCTTTTAAAGACGGAAATATTGGTGAGGCATCTGCCGCATCTATGTTAATCGCACTAATGCTGCTTGTTCTTCTGTCCTTTTTATTAAAACGCATTGGTACAAAACAAGATTAGGAGGGAAAATGATGAAAACGAAGAAAAGTTGGAACATCACTGCAGCCGTAGTCGTGATTGCGTTCATCTTAAATATCCCTTTAATCAATACGGTTTTTACCAGTTTAAAAACAGAAGGGGACATTTCAGCACAGCCGCCAAAATTCTGGTTTACCCCTACATTCGAGCATTTCCAAAATGTTCTTTATGCAGCGGGGTATGATTTTCCAAAATTTTTTCTAAATAGTATTACTCTTGCATTATCGACTAGTTTGTTGGTGATTGCGATTTCGTTACCATCCGCCTATGCCATTGTCCGGCTCGGCTTTGGAAAGAAACAGTTAATGCCGTTTGCTACCGGTTTGCGGTTGTTTCCACCGATTATTTTTGCCATTCCGTATTACATGATGTTCCAATATTTAGGGCTTCTTGATACGGTTGCAGGCCTTGTGCTTATAAATATATTTTTAAATATCCCGCTTGGTCTTCTTCTCATGATTGGTTTTTTACGTGATTTACCCAAAGATATTGAGGAGTCCGCAGTGATTGACGGCTGTAATGTGTTTCAGGTTTTATTTAAAATTATACTACCGTTGATGGGACCGGGGATTGCTTCAGTTGGCATTTTAACGTTTATTTTTTCATGGAACGATTATTTATTTGCTGTCATCGTTGCTTTGAAAAATGCTACGCCTGTTACGCTTGGGGCAACAATGTTTATTACAAGCTGGGGGATTAAATGGGGAGACATTTCTGCCGCAACTCTATTATCCATCCTGCCGCCGCTATTATTTACATTCTTTGCGCAGCGCTACTTAGTCAAAGGCTTATCGGCCGGGTCAGTTAAAGGGTGAGAAAGGATGAAAATTATGACAAATCAACAGACAACCACCAATTTGTTTTCACATATACGGAGTGTGTACCCTTCTTTAACGAAAACGGAAAAAAAAGTTGCCGATATTGTGCTCGATGAACCTGCTGTCGTGATGTATGCGAGCATAACGGATTTAGCGGAAAAAGCTGCGATTGGAGAATCGAGTGTTCTTCGCTTTTGCAGAAGTGTAGGGTACAAAGGGTTCCAAGATTTTAAAATTGCTCTTGCACAGTCCGTCACAACCGAACTTGAAAATACTTCTCCGTCTATGGACAGCAGAATTGAAGAACTAACGGAAAAAAATAAGCGGCTGCTTCAGGATACTGCAGGTTTATTATCTGAAACTGAAATCGACCGTTCCGCAAAGCTGTTGCTGAATTCAAAGCGAATTCTATTCTTTGGTGTGGGTTCTTCCGGGACTACAGCGCAAAATGCCCATTTTCGCTTCCTTCGCTTAGGGCTGCCAGTGGAGGTAGTAACGGATGCCCATTTAGGATCTGTTAAGGCGTCCTTACTTTCGAGCGAGGATGTCATTGTGGTTTTCAGCGTTTCAGGAAGTACCGTGGATTCCGTTGATGTGGCACAGATAGCACACGAAAAAGGTACTAAAGTGATTGTCACGACAAGTCATGTAAAATCACCTGCAACGAAATATGCAGATGTTGTGCTTCTTAGTGCATCGAGAGAAAAACCAACGGAGGGGAGCGCATTTTCTTCGATTATTGCCCAGCTTCATATCATGGAAATTTTATTTGATTCTATTTTTTCCATGATGGGCAAAAGAGCACAGGAATCTATGGAGCTCACCGCAAAAGCAAGCAGCCGTAAACTATATTAAATGGGGTGAGAGAATGAACATAGAACAATTACAAAATCAAATGGTAGTCTCCTGCCAAGCTCAAAACGATCATCCGTTAAATCATCCAGATATATTAGCAAGATTAGCTTTATGTGCAGAAAAAGCAGGTGCAGTAGCGATTCGGGCTGACCACCCTGTAAATATTAAAGAAATTAAAAAGGTCAGTTCACTCCCAGTCATTGGAATTTATAAAGTTCCAACGAAGATAGAAGGACGCTACTTTATTACTCCTACTTTTGAACATGCCGAAAAGATTGTTGAAGCTGGAGCGGATATTGTGGCCATTGAAGCGACATTTGAATATCAACCAGATGACGAGGCGTTTAAAAGGTTGCTGACAAGAATCCAAACGGAGTTGAAGGTTCCTGTCATGGCAGATGTATCAACCTTGAAAGAAGGGGAGCGGGCATGGAAATTTGGGGCTGAACTTGTGGCAACCACACTTTCTGGATACACAAAAGATAGCAAAAATCAGCCGCGGCCAGATTTTCCGTTACTTGAATCTTTAGCTTTGAAAGGGATTCGTACGGTATGTGAAGGGCATATTCGAACCCCTTCTGAGGCCAAGAAAGCATTGGAACATGGTGCCTATTTTGTCGTTGTGGGGACGGCCATTACAGATCCTGTATCGATAACTAGTTGGTTTGTGGAAGCTTGCCAATAGGGAGGTTTGCGATGTGATTTATGTAGTGGTTGATGGTGGGCAAACGAAAACGGAAGTAACAGTGAAAGACAAGAATAATGAGGTACGATCTTGGCTGGAAAGCCCCATTTTACATCCTGCTTCAACGGCAGGCATGAATCGCTTGACGGAGATTGTTGTGAGCGTATTAACTAAGCTTTCTTCTATTTGCGATGAAGAAAATTCTTTGAAGCTTGCTTTCAGTTTGAGTGGGTTTCATGGTGAAGAATTCATTGAAGCCCATATCAAACAACTGGTCGATGCCTTTTCATTACGGGTTACGAACACGTTGGTGATTCCCGATTATGTTGGAAACTGGTTGTCTGTTACGGACGGCTCACCTGGTATTGTCATCCTGAGTGGAGGTGGCACCATAGCCTATGGTGAAAATGAGCGGGGAGAAAAGTGTCGTCTTGGGGGATGGGGCCACTTACTGGGGGATGAAGGGAGCGGGTACTGGTTTGGCTTGCAAACCATTAAGGCCGCCCTTCGCTCCATGAACGGACTTTCTAATTACACTCTTCTTCAAGAAGTAGTGAAGAAATATTTTCAAGTAAATGGGGAGTTTGAACTCACACATGTCCTAAATTCGGGTCGTATTTCAGACCAAGAAATTGCTTTGTTATTGCCGGAATTGGATAGGGTTGCGATGAGTGGCGACTTGGTGGCTGAAGAAATTGTCCGAAGCGGTGTAACACTTTTAGTAGAGTTAGGAGTAAAGATGACAGAAAAGCTCGGGAATGTCCCCATCTATACTTCAGGTGGAGTATTTAGGGCTACCTCCATCAAGCAAGAATTTCTATCTCAATTTCAGGAAAAGAACCTATCTATCCAAAACGATGTAATTGTCAAGCCAGGAGATGGGGTTTTGCGGTATATGGGGGGATGAAGTGGAGAAAGGTGCCTGCTCGCCTCGAATGCTGTCGAATATTGCTCGTTTTTTAAGTACGTCATCATTAAAATTTTGCAATTTGAAATTGGGATTAGCCGCTCACTCAGCTCGTTTATTTAAAACGAATGAGATCCAAAACAAGTAGTGGGATCTCATTCGTTAGCAAATAATAATAGAACTGCCCTAAGCCAAAAAGACTTACTTTAAGTCGGAAAAATTGTAACTTTTTGTTTCACTAATGATGGAAAAGTCCCTCTTTGATAAAGAAGGGAATCGTTTCAGATCAATTTCCCTTACATATGCAGAAAGGGCCTTATTTGTGCAAGTAGGTTCATTTATATCAAGTCCCCGAAAATCCTTTTAATAGGACAACTCCTTTATCTCAATAGAGAATTTTTTTATTCGCGAAAAATTAAAGACGCTTTCTTTTGACATACCAATGGTTGGATATTACTAGGAAAGGCAGAGGGGACATTTTTTAGATTTTTCGCAACCAATGGAACAAAGTTGCCAGGTAAATCAGATATATTAGGAGAAAATGGAATCTCCTCTAGACTTCTTCCTGTCAAAACACTGATTAATAAAGGACTAATATTTAATCGAACCATTTCTATAATCTCCCTTATTTTGGTTTATTGTTTATGAAATCTCGGTTTAGAATGGTAAAACTCTATTATTCTTTTTCCTATATTAGTGTAGTCTTTGAACTTTTTACTAACTGATAGCGTAAAAAGTAGGAGTGCAGGCACTTGGAACCCTGCTGCCTCTATAACCTATTCAAAAGGTCTTTCTTTAAAAAGGAAGTTCATCATCCGTGATGAATTGTGCTGATTTCTTTCCTTCCACAGTCTCTTCGCTATCAATAAGTTCATCACATTTTTCGCAGCTTATATACGTATCATTTAAATGATAACCTATATATCCATGGGTACATTCCTGTATGTCCCATATCGTTTCCCAATCAACTTCAAACGTGTTATCACACTTTGCACAATAAAATTCTGCACTTCCAAAATCTTCTTTTTGGATCCGTTTGGATTTCTTCTTCTTTTTCCCCATTGGTTTTCTCCTTCAAATAATAGATCTAATTCTATCCCAAAAGGTTTTCTATCATATTGCTTCTAAAGCCTAATATTTTCGGTCTAATAAAAATATAACTGGTTAAGAAAAATGAATCAAATGATCAGAAAGGATGGAATAATACCCCAATTCAATTTACTTATATTATAATTATAGTAAATTATAGGGTTTTTCTGAAAGAGGATGTGAGAAGATTGGAAGAGGCATTATTACATGGGGATGTAGTGAATATTGAAGCAAGGAGAATGGAGCTTGAGGAGCAAAATCTTAGTAGGAGTGAGATTAGAAGACAGCTCACCTCTCAATATCGGGCTTTCTCGAAGAAAAAAGCGTTCACATGTCCATGCTGTGATGAACCAGTGAATATGAACCTAACAGTGGACGATGGCAGACCGTTTTACTTCAAGCACTTAGATGGAAAGAAATGTACCTGCAACAGTGAGTGATATGTCCAGCGAACAGAAGAAAGCTGGATTACATATGAAGGCGTTATCACTAATCACTATTGCAAAGTTAAAAAATACTTGGGATTTCGACACTTTCCGACATACTTGGAGTGGTGACAGTGAATTTTGAAGGTCTGTTCTAAAATGAAACTTTTTTCCATTTTTTACGTAGAAGATACAAATATAAATTTGGGGGAATACTTATGTTTTCAGAAATAAATGCAAAGCTTGTTGCCATACAAGGGGAATTGCAAAAGAGAGATAAATATAAAGCACAGCTAAAGGATTATCAGAAAGAATTAGAAACAATCGAGGATACGCTTTCTCAGCTGCGCACTCAGATTGAATCAGAGAAGGAAGAAGTTGAAAAGCTAGAGCATTTCAGTCTAACAAACTTATTTGCAACATTATCTGGTACAAAGGATGAAAAACTAACAAAAGAAAAGCAAGAAATGATTGCGGCACAGCACAAGCTGGACAAAGCGAAAAAAACGAAAATGGAAATTGACGAAGCGATTCTTGGGCTCAACAATAAACTATTAACTCTAAAAAATGCTGAATATGAGTATCAACAAGTTCTTATACAGAAAGAAAATATGATTAAATCAAGTACATCTCCTTTTGCAGCAAAAGTGTTTGAATTGAGTGAGCAAGAAGGTGCTCTTAAAGCACACATTACCCAACTATTAGAAGCGAATGACGCAGGAAAACGTGTTGAGCGTGCGCTTTCTGATGCAATAAGATCACTAGAGAAAGCAGAAAATTGGGGAACATGGGATATACTTGGTGGTGGAACCATTTCAAGTATCGTCAAACATCAACATATTGATCAGGCTGAATCCGATCTCCATCGAGCCCAAACGAGCATGCGCGAATTCCAAAAAGAATTATTGGATGTTCAAGAAACAGCATTTCCTGAAGTCAATATCTCAGGGATGTTAAAGTTTGCTGACTTCTTTTTTGATGGGTTCATCGCCGATTTTATGGTTCAAGGAAAAATCAAGGGATCATTGGATCAAACAAGAAGCCACCGCGCTAAAACTAAGGATATTTTATTGAAGTTAGAAGCACAATCTGTGGAAAATAAGAAAGAGTTAGAGAAAATTCAAAATGAAAAACAAAGTATTGTTGAAAAAGACGATTTTTGATCATGATCTAATTTAATTTCGATAGTATGGATTATCGCTTCTGTCAGTTTCATGGCACTGAACAATAAAAAATGAATATTTGAATTGCAAATGGTAACAAAATTAAGCCCTTCTCACTGAGAGGGGCTTTAATTTTGCTTATTGTACTTTTATCCAGGTACCATTATTCCAAGATTGGAACAAGAACGTAAGAAGGGTAAATAATAAAATCAAAAGACAAGGAAAAAGGAAAAGCAGCCAGCATTTGATCAAAGGAAATTATTAATGGTTGTTAACCATAAAATTGCTAAGTGCGGGCTACATATCCGTATGGTAGGATGGGAGAAAATGACAATCATTAGGGGGAATTGGGTTGACTATTCCAGATAAAAGGAAACTGATGGAAAGGTTAAGTAAGAAGTTGGGTTGTACATTAATACCCATTAAGAGAAAACAAATAATGTATGAAGGGTTGAGAAATGGAGAGAGAGTAGTAGTTTGCACGCCTTCTTCTAAAATCCATGTTAATGGAAATGGATGGTTTGATTTGACTACCATTCAAGTTGCAATACTAGATGATGCAAACACTGCGCTACTAGCTGTTCGCCTTGAGGGAAATAGAGTTTATATAATTAACTTTAAAAAATTGAGAAAGTTAATGACATCCAACATCACGCTTAACAATTATGCTGTAGGTGATCATTGGAAACTTTTCGTTTGGGAGAACCATATTCAAGTTCAAGGTAATGATCAAAAATATCAAGTTAGCCCCCAAATTATTAAGGCTTCTTAATATAGAGAAATAGGTAAGTAGAAGAGGAGGACCATCATGATCTATGAAGTGATATCAAAATATCACGAGCTTTCAAGAATAGATAAACATCATCGATTTAAATCTTGGGAGCATTGCTACCATTTTTTTAGCACAAACTATAAATCCTTAAATGATGAAAAAACCTTTGACCATGGCTGTCTGCACTTGGCTTTCTACCTTGCAAGCTGGGGGATGCTGAGAGGGGGAGCATTTTTACTTCAAAAGGATTATCGAATACATGAATTCTTTATAAATGATGTTGTGAAAAAAACTTATTATCATCACTTCTATGACCATGAGCTACAACAAAGTATGAATAAGTTAAGTGTAGAAGGTATTGATAAGTTGATAAAAGAAACGACTGAATCGTACATAAATAACATTCCACAGATTAATGGAGAGGACAAATTGATAAGTGTGACGGATACGTTGGCCTCAAAAATATTACTCGGTGTATATGGAAATGTACCAGCATATGATCGATATTTAAAAGGCGCCTTAAAGCTGCATGGAATTAACCAACAATTTAATGAAGCTTCATTACTAGAATTAGTCGACTTTTACAATGTTTATCGAGATGAATTTGAAAAATGCCACCAATTATTTAGTAAAGATGGGACTTACTATACTCCAATGAAGCTAATTGATATGTATTTTTGGCAGGTGGGTTTCTTAATGGTTACTGTGGATGAAAACAATAGTGAACTAGTAAACATTAAGGAATTTGCTTCTACATTTTCTAACTATAGATGTAGGCAATTCAATAATTTAGCATTAATTATGCCAAAGTCTATTAAAAATCCCGGATTAACGGATAAAATACGAGAGTATATTATTAGCAGATTAAAACAAGCCAAAGAAGAGGGAATCACTTCAATTGATCTAAAGTCGGGTGATATCCATAAAAGTCTTATGTTAGAAAACCGAATGCCACCTGTATGTAATGCGATGGGTTCACTTGGAGTTTACCGGATTGAAATTATTCATGATACGCCGAGTGGGGCTAGTTCGACTAAGATAGTGAGGTATTATTTATAGTTGATAGAGAGTATTACATAATGTAAGAGCGATGTTTGCATAGGATTTCTTTCGGTTAGCTCATCTGCTAACTTGCAATTAAACGGTCAATTGATAGGAGTTGTACATACACAAGGTCTGAAGTTCACTAATCTATCAGATTTCGACAAACTTCGGGGCACGGGAACTTATTTGATTTGATTGAACAAATTTAGCATTTAAAGTAATCCTTTAAATTTCGGATTAATCGCGGTGAACCGTATCATAAGTAAATGAGGTGGTGAAAAGTGGCTTAAAAAGGAATACCTTTGAAGTAATTCAAAGATGAAATACGGCTTTTAGATTTAAGAAAAATGAGGCAGCAAACTAAAGCTATCCCTCTTGTCGTAAACAACACTTGACAACAAGTATTGTTTACGACAAGAGGGATATAAATTTATTTAAGTTTACAAATCTGAAATATTTAATAATGTAAAATAATGTTTTTCTAACTCGTTAAAATCCATTAATCTCAATTGAGACTGATACGTATTGTTATTAATAAAGGTAATTCGCCTGATGAATTCACTTCTTGTAAATCTACAGTAGGGTATGACTGAGTTACTTTGTTTATTTCTATTAATAGAAATGCTATATAATACTTTTTTTGATTCTCTATTTGTGACCAGTTTACTTATAGAATAAATTTTATTATGTATGTAAATATCAATCTCTCTAGATAAATTTTCAAATTCCCGTTTATCTATATATTTATAGCTATAAAAAAAGCCAGAGTAAATTTTCTTTATTTTATAATACTCAACTAAGGTCTTTTTATTTATAAAATTATCTTTTTTTATAAGAAATTGGATATTAGTAAGGAAATTTAACCTTTCAATTAGAAGGTTAACATTTTCAATATTGTTGCATCTTTTTTCTTTAATAAATTCATTAAAACACTTATTAATTTTGCCTAAATAGGTATCAAGCTTTTTTTGTGTAATTGAAGTAATGAGCTTATTCTTAGTTTTACTGAATTTGTAGCCAAGGTATTCAAACTCAATGTAGTTAGACTGGCTGATAGGTGTTTCTGCTAATTTTTCTTTATTTATTGTTAAGTCATATGATTCAATTATTGATACAATTTTCTTTTTTAATTCATCTTTTTCTCTTTGGTAAAATTGGCCGTTAAATACTATAAGAATATCGTCAACGTATCTGCAATAAAAATTTACTCTTTGGTCTACTCGTTTAATTTCAAAGTCTAACTCTTCAAGGAAAATCTCAGATAATGGGTTGCTGATCGATACTCCTTGAGGAACTCCCATATCTACTACTTTTATAAATTCTTTTATAAGATAATAATCAGTTGAAGAGATGATAGAACTCCGTTTTAATTTATACAATAATTTGTTTTGAGATATAGAAGGAAAAAATTTTTTTATATCGATCCTAATAATATAGAAATCCATTTGATATGACAATTTATTTTTTATACTCTTAATAATTGAATTTCGGTCTTTATATTTTATTCTATATTTAGTATTTAATTTATCTTTAAGATAATCTAACACTAACCTATCTCTAATAGTTGGTATATATACAATTCTATTATTTTTAAGTTTTATAGATTTTAATTTAGTAAATTTATATTTCTTTTTAGTAACTTTCCTTCTTATAATCTCATACTCGTTATCTCGAATAGTTTCAAAGTGAGGTCGAGTAATTTTGTCCATACCGGTATTGAGATGGTGATAAGATTTTTTGAAGTAAAATTCTAATAGTTCTTTAGATAGTTGCTGTTCAAACATAATTTCACCTCATAAAGGCTAGATCACATAATAAATGTTGTGTTTTTCCAACTTTCCAGAGGTACACTTCAAGAATGCCCTCCTAGGCATAGTTAGTTTAAAGTAATCAATGAAGACTTACTAAGCACAATTAGTAAACCATATTGCGCTATTTATAGATACTTCTTGTGCTGCGTCTAGCCTTTATACTATAATTGTAACATAATTTTCCTAAATTTCTACAAAATGCGAGGGAATGTTTTTGGCCAAAAAAACTTCTATTTTTCTATTGTTAGATGTTTTACCATTCGAACTACCAATTATTTATTCTAATGAAAAATTAAAAGAATTTATTGATCAAAGTAGTGAATGGGGTAAAATCTATATCAGTGATATTAAGTTTGAGGAAACACAACCAGTTAATTTTAGCATCTTTAAAAAAGACTATTCAAAAAGAATAATTAGTCTTATTCATCCAATAGCCCAACTAAATATGCTTAAATTTGTAGAGTTTTATGATGAAGAAATAATAAATTTTTTTATTACAAATTCAATATTCTCAATTAGGTATCCAAATGAGATTAATTCAGTTGATAGAAAATATATTGAAAAAATAAATTATGATTTGCAGTTTCTGTTTAATGAACAAGAAGAGATTAATAACAATGAATATTTGAAATATATGGATAGTTATTTTTCAAAAAAACATTTCATAAAAATCACTGATTTTTACAAGTCAAATGCATTTAAATTATTAGAAACGAAATATGCTCATTTGTACAAAATGGATATCTCAAACTGTTTTTACAATATATATACTCATAGTATTGATTGGGCTTATTTAGGTAGTAAGGAATATGCAAAATTAAATAGAAAAGGTAGAAGATTTTCTACAGTTCTAGATGAAATAATGAGTGCAAGTAACCATGGAGAGACTAATGGAATCGTTGTAGGTCCAGAGTTTTCAAGAATAGTTGCTGAAATTATTCTTACAAGAATTGATAATTTGGTATATAAAAAGCTACAACTTAGAAGAATAGTTTATAAACGTGATTATGAAGTAGTGCGATATATTGATGATATTTTTATTTTTTCTAATGATAATTTTATATTACAGGTAATTAGAGAGGTTTATCAAGAAGAGTTAATTAAATATAAATTGTCAATTAACGAAAAAAAGGTTTATTTTGAAAATAGTCCATTTTTAAAAGGACATAACTGGGTAATAAAAATTAAAAGTATTCTAAAGCGCTATTTCGATATTTACGAGGACCCAAGTGGTTTAAATAGAGTAAATATTAAAAGGATAACAAATAGTTTTTTAGAGGAAGTTCGTGCATTAATAATTGAATTTGAAAATGAAAAACAAAGTATTGTTTCTTTTGTTTTATCTGCTTTTGAGAAAATGTGGCATAAATTAATATCAAAGTCTGTAGTTGAAATAGCAGAAAAAGAAATTAAGACATATTTGTTATGTAAACTAATTGATCAATTACACTATATATTAGTTTTTTCATTAACTGCTCAAAATGTCGTGAAATATACAAAATTAACAATTTTAATTAATGTTCAATCACGGGTTATAAATGATCCTGGCATCTCTGAATTAATATATAAGAAGGCATACGAACTATTAAAATACCATAATAAAAGAAGTACAGAAATATTAAATATTATTATTTCTTTGAAGCATAATCCTAAAGATTTACCAGAAAGCCTATTATTAGATATTCTCCAAGATGAAAACTATCTTTCTCTTTCAACAGTTGCATATTATATAGATAATGGAAAAAGGAGTTTTCGATGTAAAAAAATCAAAGAATATATTAATAAAACAATTGATAGGATTATTAATGAATTAGAAGAAAAATTCATATTGCCAAGTACAGATAAGCAAAAGATAAAGAAACTGTTATTACACCAAGACTTTTACATAATTCACGATTTCTACTCAAGTAAAATAATAACAAAAACGAATAAAAAGCAAATAAAAAAGATAATTGATAAAATCATATGTCAAAATTGGAATGATAAAAAAGATGGTATTTTAAATATTTTTGTAGACTATGTTAAAGATCTTGATAAACCTTTTATGAGATGGGATGCTAGTGAGTATGATCTAATTAAAACTATTGCTGAAAGGACTAATAAATCAGATACAACAGTATCTGTTTGAGTGGAATTTAAGAAGTTAATCATGATAACTTTAATAAAATAATGATAAATAATTATGATATTGAGAGTGTATACAAATGAATAGCTTAAATAGTAACGTTTCAAAGCTTTTTACAGGGTTAATAATGTTTCCGTTAGTTTTTTTCGTCATATACGCGTTAACGCTAGTATTGGCAGAAAAAATAATGATTATATCTGGGTACGGAATATCATCATTAAATAGATTGATAATAGCGATTATATTAGCATCTGGCATATCTCTATTCCTAACATGCATGTTGTACTTTATTTTTATAAATATTTTTAAAGTTAATAAGAAATCTTTTTTGAGGAAATATCATTATACTCATTTAGTCTTTTTTTACATATCAGGTTTAATTACTGTTTTGATAACAATAGAACCTATTTTGTTAGCAGACAAACTTATTATGAGTTCTTTTAATGGAAATTGGAAGTTTAGCACAGTAATCTTGTTTTTGATTGTTTCAAATTATACTATTTTTAACTCGGTTATAATAAATGACGATTTTAGTTTATTAAAAAGGGATGAATCTGACTAAAACCTCATTTAGGTACAATACGGTGAACCGTCTCATAAGTACACAACTATACTTTTTAAGAAACAATATCCTCGATAAGATTGGATCCTCTATGCATCATAAATAGAGGATCTTTTTATTTCTGTCCAAATATAGTACAATTTTACATATCCAATAAATAACAGTTTGATAGAAAAGTTTTAGTTAGGGGCAAAAAATAATGGAAGCGGTCGAAAAGAAACTAATAGTTAATTCCGACAAGGGGAATCTATTAAGAGAATTAGTAAAATCGATGAGCGAGTGTGAGCGGTTTTACTTTAGTGTGGCTTTCATTAATTTCAGTGGGCTGCAACTTCTCCTTGATCCTTTAAAGGAAGCAGAGAATAAGGAAATCAAAGGGAAGATTATTACTTCAACTTATCTAAATTTCACAGATGCAAAGGCGTTAGAAAAAATTAGAGAGTTTAATAATGTCGAATTAAAGGTTTTTGTTACGGATAAAGAGATTGGTTTCCATACGAAGGCGTACATATTTGAGTACAAAGATACCTATAAGGTGATTATCGGCTCTTCCAATATCACGCAAAGCGCTCTGAAAAGTAATATTGAGTGGAATGTTGAAATTATAGCGAAAGAGAATGGCCGGTTTATTCAAGATGTTTTAAAGGAATATGAATATCTTTGGAATATGAGTGAAGAGGCGGATCAAGACTTTATTAGTAGATATGAAGATTTTTTAAAGAGCGTCAAAAGTGCACAAATAACCCATCAAATGATCTATGAAAATAAACAATATATTGTCCCTAATAGAATGCAAAAGCGAGCAACCGAGAATTTAGCAAGACTGAGAAGCTTTGGGGAGAAAAAGGCTTTAGTCATTGCCGCAACCGGTACAGGTAAAACCTATATGTCAGCTTTCGATGTGAAAAGTTTAAAACCGAAGAAACTCCTTTTCATAGTACATAGGGAAGAAATATTGAAAAAAGCAAAAGATACCTTTGAAATGCTCTTACCGAATGGGGGTCTATCTTTTGGCTTGCTCACAGGTAATCATAAGCAGAAACATGTCGATTATGTGTTTGCCACCATCCAAACCATTTCGAAATGCTATCATGAATTTGAAAAAGACGAATTCGATTATCTAATCATTGATGAAGCTCATCATGCGACAAGCCCTACTTACCAAACTGTACTAAATTATTTCGATCCGAAGTTTACTTTAGGTATGACAGCAACGCCAGAACGAAGCGACGGCTATAATGTATTTGATCTGTTTGATAATAATGTGGCACTCGAAGTCCGTTTGCATGAGGCTTTAGAGGACGAGCTGGTTATTCCTTTTCATTACTTTGGGATTACTGATATCGAAGGTGTTGATCTAAGTGATGTTAATATTGACGATATTGCCGAAATCACAAAGAGGTTAAAGGTTAATGAACGCGTCGATTTTATTATTGAAAAAATGGATTTCTATGGTCATGATGGCGAGAAAAGAAAAGGACTTGGTTTTTGCGTCAGTATTGAACATGCTCAGTATATGGCAAGTGAATTTAATAAAAGAGTCTATAAAAGTGTTTGTTTAACTGGTGATGATTCAACTCAAAAAAGAGAGTTCTATATAAATCAATTAGAAAGTGACCATGATGATTTAGAATTTATTTTTACAGTTGATATCTTTAATGAAGGGGTCGACATTCCTTCAATTAATACTGTACTTATGTTGAGACCAACAAACTCGCCAATCGTGTTTATTCAGCAACTTGGAAGAGGATTGCGGAAGCACACGGATAAAAGCTTTTTAACGGTCCTTGATTTTATTGGTAACCATAATAAAACGTTCCTCATTGCATTAGCTTTAAACGGAAGTCGATATTATGATAAGGAAAGCTTGAAGGTTGCAATTGCTACAGGCTTTGCTAATATTCCTGGCTGTACCCATATTCAGATGGATAAGATTTCACAAGAAAGAATTTTGGCTCAGATTGATAACGAAAACTTCAATTCCATGAAGTATCTGAAGGAAGAGTACTTCGAATTTAAAAAGCTCAATCAGGGGAGAATTCCATATTTATTGTTAGATTATCTGAAATATGACGGCGCACCTGACCCTGTCAAATTTATCGATAAAGAAAAAACGTATATAACTTTCGTGGCCAAAGTAGAGAAGGATGACTATTTAAAGGACCTTTTACAAAATGAGGCTTTTGAGGAGACTTTGAAGGAACTATCTAGTAAGCTTCCACTTAAGAGAATCTATGAGTTTGTCATCATTCGCTATTTGTTAGATCATGAAGAAATTAATCTAGAAATCGCTACTCGTCAAATCGTAAAGATGATATCTAATGTTGATGATGATAGCGTTCAACATGCCTTTGAATCTTTGAATCAAAACTACTATGATAGTATGCAGTTAAAGAATAAGCCTAAATTAGTTCAATATAGCAATGGCACACTGGTTAAGTCTGCAATGTTTACGGAGCTATTAGAAAATGAGGATTACCGGAAGTTTGTTGAAGATATAATTAATTACGGGATTTTCCGTTACGAAAAGGAATTCAAAGCAGACTACTACGGTGTTCCGCATTTTAAACTTTATGAGCAATACCAAATGGTAGACGCAGCTTTGCTGTCTAACTATCGAAAAATCCATAGTTCTTTTAGAGGTTCAGGCTTGCTAGCAAATGGAAATGAGTATTTTCTCTTTATTGATTTGCATAAAGAAGAGGACGTAAAGGAAAGTATCAACTACAAGGATAAATTTATTAGTACACACGAATTCCAATGGCAATCTGTAAATAATACTACTCAACAGTCCGAAAGAGGGAAAAATATTATATTTAATAAACAGCGGGGAGTCAATCTTCATTTGTTTATTCGAAAATACAAAGAAATTGATGGTAAGACGGAACCCTATATTTATATTGGAAAAGGGAATTCTATTCATTTCGAAGGGGACAAGCCGATTACGGTAAGAATGGAATTAGAGAATGAAGTACCAGCAAATCTGTATACGGAATTCACGAAAAAAGTGTAGTCTTCTCATTTTGAGAAGACTATTTTTCTTGGATTAACTGGTCAACAGCTGGTATATCTGCTGGAGCCCATTTGAGTGACTCTAGATTCTCCCTTTTTAGCCAAATTAGCTTGGAGTGTTCACTTTTTGTAGGAGAGCCTTCGACAACTCTACATTTGATCGAGATTAAATTTATAATAAATGTTTCGTACTCATGGGTATTGTCATCAAATACTTCTTTAAATGTCTCGATCCTACAATCTAATTCTTCTGCAATTTCTCTTTCTAACGCTGAATAGATGTCTTCATTTGCTTCCACTTTTCCACCTGGAAACTCCCACCTATTAGGGATAGACATTTCTGGGGACCTAAGAGCACAAAGGATTTCATTCTGATCATTTTCAATAATCGCTGCGACAACTTTTACGAGTTTTTTCATGCTAGCCTCCTACAAGGTTGATTTCTAGACATAATGTTATCATTTTTTTAGAGAAGATTCTTTAAAATGCACTTTTTGTAGTAGCTAACCTTAGCTGTTGATTAACTTGATTAGCAAAAAAATCTAGGAGGTTCCGCTTGTTTCTCATCTACAAAGCTTAGTATTATTAAAAATCCACTTTTCCTATTGTTTTTATTGGAAAATAAATCCTTATGTTCTATCATTAAGATGCGACAATTTTGAAGGTTAATCAGGAGTGATATTTTGGTAACGACGGACGCAATAGAACAAATAAAAGAAAAATTTTTAGAAAGTGGTCATTCAGCAGAAATTCCATTATATAAAGGACAAAAAACATTTCAAGCAATTTTAACTGAAAATGCATTAATGTTAGTAATTTAGCCAGTCAATCTTTTTTACCTTGGGAAGTTTTCGAAGAGACGATTGCGTTGTTAAAGGAGAAAAATGGCTGGGCACTTAAAGGGGACGCAATGAATTACAAATTAGGTGAGTCTGGCTTGCCGATTGATTCTATCGAAGGGCGAATTGCTTTTAAGGTGTATGGTAAACAACTAGGTAAGAATGTCTTTCGTAGAATTACGCCAATTGCTTGCATATTAGTATGGGCGGATTTATGTGTAAACCAAAGGGGAAAATTGGTCCTTCTAAATGAAAAATAAATGGAGTAAAGAGATTGAAGAAGTAAATTAGAAGTCACGAGCAGGGAGATACCAAAATGAATGCACTAAAGGCTTTTCAAATGCCAAAACAAGTAAATATTTCAGCAAGAAGCTCAAGTATCACAAACTCCTTTGTTAATGGGATTATTCCGTATATTTATCCGACCGAAATGGAGGTGAAAGAAGCGCTTGGAATATTAGAACTAGATGCAGATGACCTCCGCTGTGCCTACTGTGGTGATAAATCAACTGAATGGGATCATCTACGTTCAATAGTAAAAAATAAAAAGCCGACAGGATATATTTCAGATATATATAATTTAGTTCCAGCATGTGGGAAATGTAATCAATCTAAAGGAAATAAGCTTTGGAATGAGTGGATTGTAAGTGAGGCTGTTCTTTCTCCGAAAATAAGAATGGTGGACGATTTAGAGGGCCGGATTAAGTGTCTTACAAAGTATGAGAAATGGGGAAATGTAAAACCGATAGATTTTGAAAGTATCGTTGATGCAGACATATGGAAAGAACATTGGAATAACTGTGAGAAACTTCATGAAGATATGAGAAAAGCACAAGAATTAGCTTTTGCTATTAAACAGAAAATTAAGAAAAACCTGGAGTACTAACAAGAAAAGAGATAAAAATCCTTTTCAAAACTTAAGGTATTAACTTTAAAGGGGATTCAAACAAAGAGCCAAGGTTAAAATCTAGGTTCTTTAAATCGCACTGGATCATTGGTAATATCAGAGGAGGTGCTCCTATGAAATTTGGATTTAGAAAGCCAAGCGTGAAAGGAAGAATTTCAGCTAGAACCAGCATCAAAAGACAGATTGTCCACAGAGCAGGATTGAAAATGCCAAGGGGTTTTGGCTGGGTTAGAGACCCTAAGAAATATGCTTATAACAAAGTTTACAATCGAACAAGCTTTGACATTTTTAAACTGATCAAAAAGCTCTTTAAATAAGTAGGATGTTGCAGATCCTAGTAATGATTATGTTTTTTAATGGAGGTAAAACCGTGGCAGAAATCAAATTCGAAATAAAAGAAACCGTCGGGGCCATTTCACAATCCCCAAAAGGCTGGAACAAAGAACTCAATCTTATTAGCTGGAACGGAAAAGAACCAAAGTATGATTTGCGTGATTGGGCCCCTGAGCATGAAAAGATGGGCAAGGGTGTAACGCTGAACGTTGAAGAGTTAAAGGTTTTGAGGGATTTGTTAAATGGGTTGGAGTTGTAAACAGAATGGTTTGAGGGCTAACTGGGATTTAAGCGGTTGGCTCTTTTTTTGTCAGTTGAAAGAAGAAACAATTTGGTTGAGAGAAAGAGGTCTAAATCTCAGAATTATTTTTAGACGAAAAAAACCCCTAGACTAATAAGGTTTAAGGAAATGTGTTAGTTAAATTGGTCTTATTTGATAAATAAAAAGTTGAATCATTAATGAATTAATAAATTTCTCTAATACCAGATAAACGGATGGAGAAAACCCTTTGTTTTTCATCTATTAATGAAAGTAATTGTTCTCTTAAATTAAGGCAATATACACGCCCTTTAATCGTTTGTAAGATTCCATTTGTAAAATAATCAATTGTAATCATTCTATTTTCAGTTAGCTTTTTCAAATACATATATATCCTCCTTTCATTATTAATGAAGTACACAATATCATTATATAATTGGTATTTTAAGATAGGATGAAGAAGATGTTAAAGAACTATTAAGCTGCCATGCAGTATCGGCTCCACCTTCGCCCAATACTATGATAGCCACGCATGCTATCCCCTCTACTATGTACTATAACGCCTTATTATTAATAAAATATGTCCTAGATGTTAATCATTAGTAAATTTTAATAGTGAAGTGGCGGGTCTGTTAGAACCGTTTACATTACTTGATTCAGAAGGTGTCTCTCTTGTATTTGGCCAGTATGTTCATGAACAAGAGGCTCGCCCCAATGACCAATGAGAGTTTGTTTTCCAGTGTGATTGCTGAAACTTTTCCTGATTCATTCAGTCTGATGTAGTAAAGGGGTGTTTGAAAAATTGAAGAAATTAATAGCTCCAATTATACTTGTGAGTTTCTTTTTATTGGTGACGGGTTGTGGAACGGGAAATAAGCCAGGAAGTTTGGAAATCTCTAGCGATGTAGACTTTAGCAAGGACGATTATAAAAAAGTCATTCCCTTCAACAATAAATTGGGATTGGAATTGTTGTCGGAAGTAGAGGCGGATGGAAATGGCAATACCTTCATTTCTCCGATGAGTTTATTCATGGCGTTGTCCATGATATATAATGGAGCCGATGGGGTGACGAAAACAGAAATAGCAAAGGTTTTGCAGAATGAAGGAATGGATGTAACCGAGCTGAATAAAGCGAATGCATCAATGATGTCAAAGCTTCATAGTAACTCAAAGCAAATTCAGCTGAATGTCGCTAACTCGATTTGGTTAAATGAAAATTTTCATTTTCAGACCGATTTTGCTCAAAATAACAGAGATTATTTTAATGCTAAAATACAAGAAATTGATATAGCCGATAGTCAGTCTCCAAAAAAGATCAATGATTGGGTTAAAAAATCGACGAATGATAAAATAGAAAAAATTGTTGATGCACCTTTAGATCCTGATTTAGTGGCCATCCTCATTAATGCGATTTATTTTAAAGGAGATTGGAAGTATGAATTTGAAAAAAAACAAACAAAGCAACGTACTTTTTATTTAAAAGACGGAACCACAAAAGATGTGCCACTAATGACTCTTAATGAAAAATTGGCTTATATGGAAAATGAAGACTTCCAGGCTGTTTCTCTCCCTTACGGCGATGGTAAAATGAGCATGAAAGTATTTCTCCCGAAAGAAAATTCCAGTTTAGAAAAATTCAAAAAAATGCTCACGAATGAGAACTGGAAGAAATGGAACTCAGAATTCAATGAAAAAGAAGGAACAATCTTGCTGCCGAAATTTCACCTGAAATACGAAGTATTGATGAATGAACCATTAAAGAGACTTGGTATGACGACAGCATTTGCTGAAGATGCAAATTTTACGAAAATGATTAAAGAGTCTGATCCGCTATGGATTAGTAAAGTAAAACAAAAAACTTTTATTGATGTGAATGAAGAAGGTACAGAAGCGGCTGGTGCAACGTCGGTAGGGATGGCTACAACGTCGGCTCCCGAGGATGGACCATTCCAGATGGAAGTGAATCGACCATTTTTCTTTGCCATTACAGATGATGAAACGGGCATGGTATTATTCATGGGTTCGATTTCCAATCCACAGGAAAAAAAGTAGTCATTTACCTGAGAGAACTAACTAAATTTTTTATAAAGCTTCCTGTTGTGGAAGCTTTATGGTTAATTTTTTCGTGGAAGCATTTTTGAGGGTAATTAAATTTCAATAATGATCGGGAGAATCATTGGCTTTCTCTTCGTTTTGGCGAATAAATATTGGCCTACTGATTTTTTAATATTTTGTTTGATGACATTCCACTGCCGAATATTCTCTGTTTGTAAGTCATTAACCGTTTTTTTAACGAGGCGGTTAATCTCTCTTATGAGATCTTCAGAATCTTTTACGAATACGAAACCACGAGTAATCGTGTCAGGTCCTTGAATAATTTTTCTGTCTGTTTTACTTAATGTTAAAACAATAACGAGCATTCCATCCTCAGAAAGTTGTTTTCGGTCTCGTAACACGATTTCCCCTACATCGCCGACGCCCATTCCGTCAACATACGTATCCCCTGATGGGATCTTCCGAGTCTGACGGGCAATAGAGTTTTCGATATCAACAACATCACCATTTTTCATAATAAAAGTGTTACCTTTCTCAACTCCAACCGATTCAGCGAGCAAACGATGATGGTGCAGCATTCTAAATTCACCATGCACAGGAATAAAATAGGTTGGCTTCATTAAGGTAAGCATGAGCTTTAAGTCTTCCTGGTATCCGTGTCCAGAAACATGCATGCCTGTTGTGCTTCCTGATCCATAAATCACTTTCGCTCCCAGTTGAAATAAGTTGTCGATAATACGTGAAACATCTTTTTCATTCCCGGGGATTGGGGATGCTGCTAAAATAACGGTGTCTCCGGGATAAATGGAAATATCCCGAAAATTTCCGCTAGAGAGGCGGGCAAGAGCAGCCATTGGCTCTCCTTGACTCCCCGTACATAGAATGGCAACCTTTTCAGCTGCTAGTTGATCAGCTTCTTTTGATTCTATCAGCATCCCATCCGGAATGGTTAAATATCCACGTTCGATCGCTACTGAGACGACATTGACCATACTTCGGCCAAGCAAAGCAAGCTTTCGATTCGTCTTCCTGCAAGATTCGACCACTTGCTGAACACGATTCACATTCGAAGCGAAGGTCGAAATAAAAATTTTTCCATCAGCTTTCATGAAAGCCTCGTCCATATGGCTGCCTACCATTCGCTCTGATGGTGTCAGGCCTGTTCGTTCTGCATTCGTACTTTCAGAGATTAAAACTAAGACTCCTTGCTGACCAATAGCAGCCATTTTATGAATATCTGTATATTGGTTATTCGCAGGGGTTAAATCGAATTTGAAGTCTCCGGTATGAACAACATTCCCTTCAGGGGTATGAAAGACAATCCCTAAACAATCAGGAATACTATGGCTTACCTTGAAAAAGGATACATTCACCTCTCCCAACTCAAGCTTAGAATCTGAATTAATTGGAATGAGTTTTGTATCCCTTGTTAGCCGATGTTCATCTAGTTTTAATTCAATTAAACCAAGTGTAAAACGTGTGGCATAAATGGGGACATTTAATTTTCGTAACAGGTAAGGAATTCCCCCAATATGATCTTCGTGCCCATGTGTTACGATTAAAGCACGGATTTTTTCCTTATTCTCTTCTAAGTAAGTAACATCTGGAATAATTAAATCAATTCCTAATAAACTCTCATCTGGAAATTTACCACCACAGTCGATAATGATGATATCATCTGCATATTGGACCACATACATGTTTTTTCCGATTTCATTGATACCGCCTAAAGCAAAAATAGATAATGTATTTTCAGTGGTTTTCATTTTTATACCTCCCCATTCTAATTAGATAATGTTAGTATTCCATTTTTAAAATTCTTTATTTAGTTTAGTCATGAGGGAATTCAAATACAGTTAGGTTTTCTGCTTGGAGAGGTTTAATGGCAAACAGTGACTGGAACTGTTTGCCATTTGAATTGGTGTGAGTATTTTTAAGTCCAAGGTTAAATTAATTTTCATTACCAATTTGTGTTAAAATTAGGGTGTGTTATGGGAGGGATGACAATGCGGGAAGTTCAATTGGAGGCAATTGAAACGGAGAAAAGAAATTCATTTCTAGACTATCTCCTTCTAGCAGATGAAAGCGAAGAAATCGTCAGAGAGTACATAAATGATGGAGAGATGTTCGCGATTTGCTGTGAAGGAAAAACTGCGGGAGTAGTTTTATTTACTTTCCATCCGAATGGAATTGTCGAGCTTAAAAATATCGCTTTAACCGAAGATTACCGAGGGAATGGCTTAGGAAAATTAGTAGTTAAAGAAGCTTTCCATTTATATAAAATTAAGGGACTAGATAAAATGATTGTGGGTACGGCTAATTCAAGTATAGATAACTTAGCATTTTATCAAAAGCTTGGGTTTAGGATGGTTGAAATTAAGAGAGATTTCTTCAAAAATTATCTAGAACCTATTTTTGAGAATGGAATTAGGGCATTGGATATGGTTATGTTTGAGAAGGATTTATAAAAAAAAGGGCCATTTCCTCGATTGGATTGAACCTGTTTAAGCGATAGAATGTCTATTTCACGAACACTTAAGCTGTGCAGTTAACGAGACACTTAAGCAAACCTAGAAATACTGTTTTTGTGGTTTATTAAGGACAAAGAAGTGTGCAAAAAGGAATCAAAATAACCAGTCGAATTATCAATTCCATCATCATGGCAACTCCTTTAGAATTTTTTTTTTACAAACTCAGTATATAAGAAATTTGTTAACTCTTTATATGTTAATTGTAAATTTATTGTCAAATTTCAAGGAGATTTGAAATAGGCACTGGTTGCTAGTTTCAGATATCCACCATCTATATTGACTGGGAATCCATTTGATATTGGACTCTAACATAGGCGAGCAGTGATGGGTACTGGTCGCCTTTGTCATATTTTTAAAAATAGAAAAGGTAGGAAATAGTTGCAAGGAAACAGGCTGATAGGAAGGACGGACCATGAGGTTCTATTTTTAATGAGATTTTTTTTTAAAAAAAAGTTATCCTAAACGGTGCAGGATAACCTTTATCTTTTTTATTTAAGCAGTTTCACAGCTTTAATTCCTTACACTATCTCTTTTATAGGACTATAGATGGATGATGAAATAATCATATTTGTCATATTTGGGCAAATTATGAAGAATTTTGTTGAAAATTGGTATTTTCCGATATAGTATAAAAGTATCAATTGAAAAAGGCAAACCTATCGAAAGGTGGGGACGCAAAGCTACGGGTCTAAGGCGAAAGTGCTAGGATAGCCGGGTTGCCAAAAAGAATCGGATATACAATTAAAGGTTTGTTATTGCCAAACATTTTTTGTCCATCATTCTTTTTTGGGGTGGACTTTTTCTTTTATAAAAAGAAAGGAGTAGAAAATAGGAAAGCGGTTTCAGCGGTTTATCGTCTTGTTAGTATTAGGAATTGCAATTATTTTAATTATTTTCGGGGAAGGGTGGAGATCATAGTGACTGTTTTATTTGGTTCTGTCGAGTACTTTGAAAAAGAAATTCTAAGAGTTGCAGCACAAAACCCTTTAAATAGGCTGACTCATGATCATATTTCGATGATCTGCTCTAGGTTAAAGAGTGAATTGCTTAATGATTTTGTCTGTGAAGAAAGAATACGAGTGGAATGCCTTGAAAACCTTACACAGGCATCTTATAAACTATTCAAATTAGAAATGCGGGTGACAGCCGAATGAGATATCACATTGTAGGAGTTATATATAAGAGACAAAAAGTGACAGTCAAATGTTTGGATACGCAAGAAGATGCCTGGTTAAAGGTCTCCTTGAATCCTGATACTCTCGAGTGTAATGACAAGCTTATCCCTGACAGCTTGCAAAACTTTGTTCAATCAAAACAAGAAAACATACGTATGTATTTAATTAATCTCAATGACATAGCGAATGAAAAAAAAGTCTGCATTGTGTAAAATGCAGATTTTTCATTTACAAAAAATAAGCTTCCCTAATAACCTATATTTCAAATGAAATAATTGGTAATCGATTGGAAGGCCAATGGAAGAAAACCATTTCCTCCATTGGCTTGAACCTAACCAAGCAATAGTTTATTCACGAACATCAAAGCTGTGCTGTAAAAGAGGAACTTAAGCTAATCTAAAAACCGCTTGCTCCTTACTTCTTGTTATGTATCGGCTCCACCTACGCCAAATACCATGATAGCCACGCATGCTATCCCCTCTATTAACTACTATAATGTAACAATATTACTAAACTATGTCTTAGTTGTTATAGAGCTATTAACCTTACATTAAGTAATGATGAAGAATGCGTAATTAGACTTACAAAAAATATCCGCCGTGTATGAAAGGTTCTGATAGGAGTTATAAAACTTCTCTTTACTACCAAAAACGGAAGATAGCCATTATTTCGGACAAAAAACGCAACGAAATCACAGCCACTTTATCATTATTTTTGTAAGCTTATTCCCTCTTAAATTCCTATAGCATTCAATGATTGGCGAAGACCTTCAAGAGCAAATATTCCTAGATATCTTAAAGCAAATAATGCGATGATGGGTGAAAAATCAATTGGACCAAGAGGGGGGATAAACCTCCTGAAAAGGTTTAAATAAGGGTCGACTAGTTTGTAGATCCATTCCCCAACCTTTGTTGATTGAAATTTAGGAAACCAAGAACCTAGAATAGCGATTAAGATTAGCCAATAATAACCCTCAAATAAATAATATCCAAGTTGTAAAATGTTTGAGCCCAATTTAAATCTCCTGCCTATACTATTTTTTCTATCGTACAATCCTTTGTACGGGTATATACCATATACGTTTAAGGTCTCTGAAAGGTTTCATATTATTCATGTTAATTGTTTCCTCATGCTTCATCCTGGAAATTTTTTAACACAAGGAAATTAACTTATTGAATTGAAATGGTTGATTTTTATATTGGACCCTAACGAGTAAAGTGAAGGGTCTGATTCTTTCTTGCCAGTCCGCCGGTCAAGCCGGAAATGATCCTGAAGATTTGAACGTTGAGGTAAAAATCCATACCATTATTTAGGGAATGGCACTACAGATTAAGGAAGAATTATATCCATATTATTCATATTGTTAGGGTTACCATAATCACCAGCAAGGGATGAGTACACGGATGTTCAGAGCTATTTTGTATCCGCTGTTAATGATGATTCAGCAGGTTTCTCCCCTTTCTGTAATTTAGCAATGGTCAATCCAAAATTCATTTGTAAATGGGGATAATCTTTAAATTTAGCCCAATCACCACCCCATTCAAACCCTAAAGCTTTTGCCATTTCAACAACCTCGGTCCAATCTGCTTTCCCATTTTTATTTCCATCATACTGCCTATCCCAAATCACATTCCCTGAAGGGGTTTTTAACGCAAAATCAATGGCAAGCCCATAATTGTGATAGGACTCTCCCCCTTTTGCAAATGTTACAATATTTCCCTCTGCCGTACGGCCTTTATCATAAAGTCGATCCTGTTCTTCCGCACTTCGAAAACCATCAGTAACCACTATCACAATGCCTTTTTTTGCAGAATGTTGGATTAATTGATTGCTCCGTTCTTTCACAACCGGATGGAGTTCAGTTGGTAAAGAAACAGATTGATTTGTTTTCGAATCCGTAAGAGGATCGGATTTCTTAGTAAACTGAATAAAGAATAGGATCATGGTAAGCAGGAGAAAAAATATAATAAATGACTTTCCTATCCGTGTTAGCTTCAAAACTACATATTCCTTTCGTATCTAAAGTTTTTTCACTATCTATGACGTAAAACAGAGCCTCATAGTTTCATATTATTATATACCTGGTAAACAATAACAGACATTGTTCACCAATATAGTAGGAATTCATCACTGCAACTATCCCTCTGCCATTAGCCATATTCTAAACTAACCAATTGCTGAGATGATATTTTATGTAAACTATGGTAAATATTTTTAAAATATGGTAAATTAGTTTTAATCTGTTTGAAAGAAAGGATCATGTGACCTGTATGCCAACATTTACTCTGTAATGGAAAACAATTGGATCGCTTCTCATGTTAAAAAACTGACCAGTTTTTGACCACGGGAGAAGTCTGTCTACAACCCATTACAGAAGGAATACAGCGAACTGCAGCCTGTTAGTTATTTAACAATGCGTTCAAAGGTTCTCCTGACATAGGGGAACTTTTTTTGTTTTGTGCGCCCTGCAAGATTTTCAAATAGATGTTGTATTCCTCGAATAATCATTTCGAGGTGGAAAACAATGCAAAAGCAAACATTTTCATTGGTTTTACGACAAAAACGTGAAGCTGATACGGTAAAAAAGCAATGTAAGATGTGTGGGAAGGTAACCATTTTTACAGACACTACCATTAGGAGACATAATGCGAACGGAAAAAACATTTATCAGTTTGCCATTTATAAATGTCCAAAAAACCATTCTTGGAATAAAAAACTGGACATCTATAAGTCATTTTCTGAACATGTTGATCCAGAAACACTTATTCAAACTGAATTTGAAACCATAAATGAGAATGAGAAAATCATTTTACAGGAAATAACTGAACAACAAGTCATTGAAATTAAGGTACCTGTTGTTGAGGGTAGCTTTCGTCTGGATCAAACCCTTGCAAGTCATATAGAGGGCTTAAGCCGGAGTGAAATCGTTCACAAAATAAAAAAAGGGTTGATTTTATTAAACGGGTGTTTAACGAAACCAAGCCAAAAGGTGTCTCTTCATGACACAATTTCGATATATGTATAAGAAATTGGCGGTAATTTTGATTTGGCTCAAGTAGATAGACTTGCACAAGCAGCTATAACAATGGATAGCTTACTTTAATGAAATGTTGCCATTTAAAAAGATCCTAGATAAGAAATATTGTTGATATTTTAGCTTTTTTAGAGGGTGAACAAAGGATAACAGCTTTTGGCCACCCTTTATTTGTTATTTATCATCAAACTTGAAAATTTTAAAAGAAAAAATGGATTGGGTTAATGAAGACACCGCCGTTGTTACTTATCAGGCGAGCAGAGGGAGTTCTTTACAAGAATGTATTAAGCAGCGATCTCGTTCGTTTTCAAAATGTAGCCATCAGCTTGACGGTAAATGGCTTGAAAAAGATAACCCTAAGAACCCCCTTCTGTACAATAAGGATAAAATCGTTTACGCAAGGGATGGACAGATTTACAATGAGATTGAAGACAATATAATGAATTTGAAGGTGAAAGTAAATGTATTGGCTGAGTATAATCCCCAGTTTAATATCTACTATATTTTTTTTAATACCATTATTTATGATCAATCAAATCAGAAAAGATTTAAAAACCCTTGATGAAGATCAAGTTATCCCAGATGAATACATAGAAAAATGGAAAAAGCTGTTATCTCGAATGATTGTGTTTTGGGTAATAGGTACGATTATCCGTCTAGCAGAAATCATGTTCCGATGAAAGACGCCATACTTCTAGTTTCTTGGAGGATCAACATAATTGGGTAAAGGACAATTGTCACAAACTCTTAAAATAGATTGGTGGCATTTACTTTTTGTGAGGTGAATAGCAATGAGAAGTGAAAAAGAAATGTTTGATTTAATAATAGGAGTAGCCCGAAAAGACAAACGGATTCGGGCCGTCTATATGAACGGTTCAAGAACGAATCCACATGCTCCAAAAGATATTTTTCAGGATTACGATATTGTTTATGTCGTGACAGAAACCGCCTCTTTTATTAAAGATGAGAATTGGATTGATGTTTTTGGCGATTTACTGATGATCCAAGAGCCAGATAAAAATGACAAACTTCTTGGGATGGAGATGAATTTTGATCGGTCTTACGGATATCTAATGCTATTTACAGATGGAAATCGGATTGATCTTCATATTGAAACAAGAGAATCGATGATGGAAGGTTATGTAAGTGACAAACTTACCATTCCGTTATTAGATAAGGACAATTGTCTCCCCCTCATTCCCGCTCCCACAAATAGTGACTACTACGTAAAAAAGCCAACAGAACCACAATTTACGAGTTGCTGCAGTGAATTTTGGTGGTGTTTGCAAAACGTTGCCAAAGGAATTTGGCGAGATGAATTGCCATATGCCAAATTAATGTTTGAAAATACCACAAGGACTTCGTTGGATGAGATGGTTTCATGGTGGATTGGAACAAAACATGATTTCCAAGTTTCAACGGGAAAAATGGGAAAGTATTATAAAAAATTTCTTCCAGAATCTTATTGGGCGATGTACGAAGAAACCTATTCTGCTGGTAACTATGATAATCTATGGGATTCAATCTTTATCACCTGTGAATTGTTTCGGATCTTGGCTAAAGATGTAGCTGAATATTTTCTGTTTACCTATCCAGTTGATGACGATACAAACATGACGGAATATCTTAAACATGTAAGAAAGTTACCTTTTGATGCAAAGGAAATATTATAAATACCGATACTTATGTGGATTGTGAGTTTTTTCCAATGCGAACAGTGACAGGCACTGTTCGCATTGGAAGTGTGGAGGACTTACTATATTAATCATTGGTTTGAAGAAGGGTGAAAAATGGTGAAGACTTGCTGTTCAAAAAATCTTAAGAGTTAAATCAACATGGCCTGCTATTGTAACTTTTGCTTCAACACTTCTTTAAATTTTTCAGATTCATCTACTCGAATCGCTACTTGTTCATATTCTCTCTTTATACCCATTAGAAGTGTTACTTCAACTGGGCATTTTAATTTTAAGATTACATTTGGATATACTTTCTCAAAATCGCGTGCAACAAAATCAATCGTCTTTTTCGAAAGCTTTTGTTCTAATATTTTGGGATCCTCAATTACTTCCTCAATATCCTCCCATCGTATTTCCATACGCTTCATCAATCCAAGAGAAACATACATACGATCATCCTCTACCTGTAGAGGGTTAAAACGCACTGCTTGAATATCGGCTAAAAACAAAATGACGGAATAAATATTTGTCACTAGCAAAATAAGCGATAAAATAAATGATTTATCATGCAACCACCAATGAATACCAAGTGTTTCAATCACAATCGCATGAATCATCATCAATTGAAAAGGGATTAAGCTCGATTTTTTGTACAGTGTAAACGTATTTGCTTTATGTTGCGGTTTCTTTTTCAATATGCCAAAAGCATAATAAAACATGAGCATTTCTGAACAAATCACTTGGATAACAAGATGTTTCCTTACTTTCTCGTCTACTGCATGAGAAAAGGAAAATAAAAGGGGGAGAGGACTTTTTTGCACAGATCGAATGATTTCGGGTAAATATTTAAAGAGTGTCACTAACAATAATATTTCGAGTAAAACGAATGCAGCTTCTATGACAAAACCTACCCATGTGAGTACCTTAAATGGAGCCAAATACTCCATCGGAATCATAAAGCGTGCGACAATGAGTCCTCCAGCCATCAACACAATGAGATTCTTCCAGCTCAGTTTACGTCGCCAAGCTAAAAATAAAACTGGCGCTAGAATGGTTAAATCGAGAATCGAACCTATTACGACACCATTCATATTTACAGGCATCATGTTAACCCCAAGGGAAGAATGATATAAAGAAAAATTTGAAGCTAACACAAGCAATAATAAGAAAAGCCATACAATAGGTATTGATTCATTTTTGAATACCATGCTATCCACCTCAGTCGTTTTGAGTCAATTTCCTTTTTTACTTTTGGAAAATGCGCTGTAACTCTAGAATATCCTTCATTCCTAACTTTGCATAATATTTTTCATTAATCGATTGCTCAATTTGATGTGGAAAGGTGTTAATTCCAATTAATGAAACCTATGATTCATTAAGAACGTATCAATATTAGAGCTTCGTTTGTTCAACTGACAGTTTAGTTTAAGTGAAAAAATAAAGGGTCAAAAGAAATATGATGTTTGTATATTTATCGTAGGTGGTGGGAGAAATGGGATATATTCAGATGACAAAAAATACTATTGAAACTGAACACATATGCTGTGCATTAGGTGCAAAACAATATGAGAATGCAGTAAACGAAAAGAAGAAATGGCTGACAGAGCGAATGGATGAAGGATTAGTTTTTTATCGGTTAGATGAACGTGCAAAAGTTTTTATTGAATATTTACCTGCTGAGATGGCGTGGGTTCCTATTCAAGCACCCAATTATATGTATATCAATTGTTTATGGGTTTCTGGTAGATATAAAAATAATGGATATGCCAAGCAATTGTTAGATTACTGCAAAGAAGATGCAATCAATCGTGGTATGGATGGGATTGTACATATAGTAGGAAAGAAAAATTACCCGTATTTAAGTGATAAACGTTTCTTTGAACATATGGGGTTTGAGTTAATAGACCAAGCAGAACCATATTTTCAATTAGTGGCTTTGAAGTGGAATGAACAAGCTGTTGTACCTTCATTTAAAAAACAGCTAAAGACTTCTTCCATAGATGAAGGGGTATCTATTTATTACACAGCTCAGTGTCCCTTTGCTGTTGGTATATTGGAAGAACTAAGAAAAGTAGCAGAAGATAAAAGAGTCCCCTTTCATGCTTATAGGATAACAACAAAAGAAGAAGCACAAAACTCACCGATAATATGGACAACTTTTGGTTTGTTTTATAATGGGGAATTCATCACACACGAAATGTTGAGTCCAAACAAATTTGACAAATTACTTACAAAACTATTATTAGAAGAATGATACTCTTTGTTCTCATTTTGATATATTACAAGGGATAGTAGAGTAATGACCTATATTCCTTATTGCTAGAAATACTATCGGCTAAAAAGAAGGCGCGGAACTAAAAAAGCACGGGTTGCCATTCCCCATCATGTTTGGGGATCGCTTTAAAAGTGGCTTATTTATGTTAGATTTCTGACGTTTGAGTTTTTTGCTTTGGTTCTACTAAAAAGGGGAAAGAAAAAAGAGAGATTTGTATCTCCCCTTTTAACAGAACCCTGACAAGTGCTCAAGTTGCTCTCGAGCAGTGCTCTATTCTTGTCAGGTAAAAGCTAGTATAAGTATGGACCATCTAAAGAGAAAAGCGAAACAATTCGTTCACACATAATATTTTATTCTCCCTAATAAACCTCACTTTTTAATTTAAACCCCAATCACAAAACAAACAGTGGTTGTTGTGCTTCCTCCTATATTTAAAGTAGCAACATTTTTGACACCTTCTACCTGGTAACTCCCTGCTGTTCCAGTAATTTGTTTGTATGCATCAAGGACCATTCGTATACCTGTCGCACCGACTGGGTGACCTAATCCGATTAATCCTCCGCTTGGATTGACCGGGATTCGACCATTGAAGGCAATATCACCTGCTTCTATCGCTCTCCAGCTTTCTCCGGGGGCAGAAATACCGAAATGGTCGATTGCCATATATTCTGTTATGGAAAAACAATCATGTGTTTCAATTACATCGACATCGCTAACCCCAGAAAGTCCTGCCCGATCAAACATTTCTTCAATTGCCTGTCGTACATGGGGAAAAACATAGCGTTGATGTTCACTTTCCTTTATTTTTTCTTCAAGCAGCATCGGTGCTGTTTTATGCCCCCACCCTTTGATTACAGGGATGTTTTCTAGCGGTATCCCATGACGTTTGGCATAATTTTTTGCGTATTTTTCGGATGCAAGAAAGATCGTTGCTCCTCCGTCTGTTACTTGTCCACAATCTTGGCGACGAACACGCCCTTCAATAACATGGTTATGCTCATCATTTTCTACAAAGCTATAATCATTGAATTGCCAATTTCTCGTTTGAGCATTAGGATTGAGCTTCGAATTTTCAAAATTAATTTTCGCAATTTCAGCCAAATGCTCATAGCGAATTCCGTATCGTTCATCATAAACATCAATTAAACGATTAAATAAATAAGGCCAGGGGTATGTAGCATCCTGTGCTTCTCTCCCTGTCCAACAGGCGACACCAAGGTTATTTGCCGCTTGTTCTCCAGGTACATTGCGCAGCAATTCTACCCCAGTTACACAAGCTAAATGGTAACGGTCTGCTTCAATTTCAGCAGCCGCTGCAAGAATGGCAATGCTGCCTGATGCACAAGCTGCTTCATGGCGACTTGCTGGAACTCCAGAGAAAGCGGGATGAATCGAAGCAAATAATCCTCCAAGCTGTCCTTGCTTGCTCCCTAGCTCTCCAATAAAATTTCCGATATGGCAAACATCAACTTCACTCGGTTCAATTTTTGCTGCCTGAAGTGCACCTTCAACACTACATTTCAAAATATCAAATATGTCTTTCCCTTCCCGTGCCCAATTTTTAGAAAAATCTGTTTGGTACCCGCCGAGCACATAAACTTTTGACATTCCCAATCTTTATTACCTCCTTATAAAAATGATTTAAGTGATGATCAATGAAAATGAACGAAAATCTTTGAGTTCACTCCCTATTTATTTTTTAAATGCAATATTTATGCCAGAAATTATTGAAAGCGTTTCAATTTCTTGACGAGTGCGGATTGACTTATACCGAGTGCATCTGCAGTTTTACGAGTTGTCTTAAATTCCTTTAATTTTTCTTTGATTATTTTTTTCTCCAAGTCTTGGAGAATTTTTTTCAAGGGCTGTTGATTTGGGTTTCCTGTAGAAGGATGAATGAAAGGGAGATCTGTCCATTGAATTTCATCGTGATCAATTGTAACAGCTAACCGCTCAATTAAATTTTCTATCTCACGAATATTTCCAGGCCAATCGTATTCTTCAAATAAATGGATCGTATCATTAGCGAATCTCTTCTTTAATCCATATTTTTTATTTGTTTTCTGAAGGAAATGGTAGGCAAGTGGTGCAATATCTTCAATTCTTTCTCGTAATGGTGGGATTTTAATCGGAATGATATTCAAACGATAAAATAGGTCTTGTCTGAAGATCCCATCGTTCACGAGCTGCTCTAAGTTTTTATTCGTTGCTGAGACAACACGTACATTAATTTTGATGCTTTTTCTTCCCCCGATTCTGGTGATTTCAAATTCTTGAAGTACCCGTAGAAATTTTGATTGCAAATCTAGAGGCATATCTCCAATTTCATCTAAAAAAATGGTTCCCCCGTTTGCTTGTTCAAATAATCCAGGTTTACCTCGGCTGTCGGCACCTGTAAAAGCTCCTTTCTCATATCCAAAGAGCTCTGATTCTAGTAGATGCTGAGGGATTGCGGCACAATTCACTTTTATTAATGGTTGATTTACCCGTTTACTCAGCTTATGGATGAAATTTAATACTACTTCTTTCCCTGTGCCAGATTCTCCATTAATGAGAATAGTCGAATCTACTTGAGCAATTTTTGCACATATCGTGAGTACCTTTCGAAATGATGGGCTTTTGGCAACAATCCCCTCAAAATCTGGGAGTTCATCGTAAATATTCATCTCACTAATATGATGATGCTTCCTTTTGAGTGCAATCGTTAACAATTGATCGATTTTGATGTTGTTTAATTCGCCGATATCACGGATATTTAAAACAATATGGGAAATTTGATTTTTTTTATTTTTTATGGGGCTCCCAGTTATTAACACATCAATTCCTTTAATATTGATGACTTGTGTAATAGGCCGTTTGTACTTCAAAACTTTTAAGGAAATTGAATCGCTAATAGTCCCATTTTTTAAGGCATCTCTTACATTTGTCCCAATAAATTCTGATTCCAAATACGAACAAATCCTACATGCAGCCTTATTGATCGCTACGCCATATCCGTCAGCATCTACAATACATAGACCATCATAGCTGGAATCAAATACTTGCTGGAATAATTCGAGCAATTAGATTCTCTCCTTTCGTCAAAAACCCTGTATAAATTTATTCAACAACTGATTCTTATTTTCATCAACTGATTCTATTATTCATCATTTCCAAAGTGAATCCCTTTATTTTTTGATTATTTTTACTATTTTACTATTGGCATAGTAATTGCATTGTTATTTAATAAATGGCTCAGTTTTAACAACACCATTCGCTAACATAGCTACCAAATCATTATTCGAAAGAAGAGGAGTGACCACTATGAGTAAAAGGCTCCCTAAATGGTTGACTGAAAACACTACTTTGCCCATTATTGCTGCACCGATGTTTTTAGTATCAGGACCAGAGCTTGTCTCAAGCTGTTGTAAAAATGGGGTAATTAGTTCTTTCCCTGCACCAAATGCACGTTCAATCGATATTCTTGAGGAATGGATGAACCGTTTGACCATTGAGTTAAAGGAATATAAAGAAAAACATCCAGAGAAAAAAGTAGCTCCGTGGGCAGCAAATATTGTCGCACATCGAAGCTACAGTCGTCTGCAGGAGGAACTCGCTCTACTTAAAAAATATAAGCCACCCATTGTGATTACTGCATTAGGAAGCCCGATCCCAGTGATTGAAACTGTTCATTCATATGGAGGACTTGTGTTTGCGGATGTGAATTCTGTTAAATATGCCAAAAAAGCAGCGCAGGCTGGTGTAGATGGTTTAGTTTTAGTTAGCTCAGGGGCAGGGGGACACACTGGATCAGTTACTGGCTTTGCTTTTGTAGATGCAGTTCGAGAATTTTGGGATGGAATAATTGTGTTGGCAGGAGGAATTTCTACTGGGAAAAGCATTTTGGCTGCACAAATATTAGGAGCAGACCTCGTGTATATGGGGACGAAGTTCATTGCCGCTAGTGAGAGTATGGCACAGGACCTTTACAAGCAAATGCTAATTGAAGCAACTCATGAGGATATTATCCAAACAAACGCGTTTACTGGTGTTCATGCCAATATGCTGCGGCAAAGTATTGAAAGAGCAGGCTACGATGTTACTAATCTAACCTCTAAAAAGAAAGTAAACTTTGATAATCCACTAGGTGAAACAAAAGCATGGAGAGACGTATGGTCAGCTGGACAAGGAGTTGATACCATTACAAAACTCCAATCGGCACAAGAAATCATTCAAGAGCTTAAACAGCAATACAGTAAGGCTTATTCAAATTCGCTTCAACCAAATAAATGGATTCAATCAAATATGAAAAGTGAGGAGGAAGCTATTTTATGATTGAAACAAAAAACCTTCAAAATCCCTATTTTTATGAAAAGCTATACAGTCCGATTGAAAAAGAAATTTATGTTGATGAGTTAACAGTAATTGAGGGGAAGGTTCCAAACGATATTTATGGTGCATACGTTCGAAATGGTCCTAATCCTAAACATGAACCAAACGGGCGCTACCATTGGTTTGATGGAGACGGAATGCTTCATGCTGTTTATTTTGAAAATGGGAAAGGTAGCTATCGAAATCGATATGTTCACACAAAGGCATTCCAGCATGAAGCAATAGAAGGAAAAACTTTATGGGCAGGATTAATGGAAAATCAAAAACACAATCCATTTTTTGAAAAAGAAAAGAATACATCGAATACTGACGTCATTTTCCACAATAATAACTTGCTTACGCTTTGGTATAGATCTGGCCAGCCATATAAAGTCGATGCGAAAACATTGGAAACAATAGGAGTAGAGGATTTTGGCGGGCAGCTTACTTGCAACGTCTCAGCTCATTCAAAAGTGGATGAAGCAACAGGTGAGTTTATCTTCTTCGATTATGGAAATGTGTATCCGTATATGATGTATGGCGTAGCCTCTGCAACAGGAGAGCTCACCCACTGTGCTCCAATTGAGCTTCCGGGACCACGCTTGCCGCATGATATGGCGATTACGAAAAATTATTCGATCTTGATGGATTTGCCGTTATTCAATGATCCTGAATCAGTGAAAAAAGGAAGATATAGTGTTAAGTTTTTCCGCGATTTGCCAAGCCGTTTCGGCATTATCCCACGGTATGGTGGAGCAGATACCATTCGTTGGTTTGAAGCAAGTCCTTGCTATATTTACCATGCTATTAATGCTTGGGAAGAAGATGATGAGATTGTATTAACGGCTTGTCGGGTAAAAGATCCTTGTCCTTCAAGTTCAAAAGAAGACGGGCCAATCGAAAGAATGCTAGCCTTTCTGCGTCTAGACGCACAGCTCCATTACTGGCGCTTTAATTTGAAAACAGGTGCAGTTAAAGAAGGTGAGCTATGTGATATGAACACCGAGTTTCCAATTATCAATCTTGATTATATTGGGCAGAAATCACGTTATTCCTACAATGTTCATATCGATTCTCGTGAAACGCTTAAGTTTGATGGTCTGGTCAAATACGATACTTGGACGGGGCAATCCAAGAAATATATGTTTGGAGAAGGTCGTTACGGGACGGAGGCCGCCTATGCACCGAAACCAAATGCTAAAAACGAGGATGATGGCTATGTTGTGACATATGTCTATGATCAGCGAGAAGATAAATCTGAACTCATCATTTTAGATGCTGCACAATTTGAGCTTGGACCAATTGCAAGACTCCATATACCGCAAAGAATTCCAATGGGGTTCCACGCTACATGGATTAATGGAGAAAAGTTATTTACTTAATAAGGTGCCATTTTAAGATGCTCACTTTACCTTGTGAAAAAGAGAGAAGTGAGCCTTTCTTTACAAGCAAATTATTGATAAGGAGGATTGCAAAAATATGATTCTATCATCAGTTGAGCGAATTAGAGAGTATATGGAAAAAGGGTGGTGGGGAACGGTTACCATCGAGGATTATTTTCTTCAGCTTGTTGAAAAATGGCCAGGCAAGGAAGCTATTGTTGATCCGATTAACCGTGGTTCATTATGTGGAGGACCTATGCTTAGATTAACCTATAAAGAATTGGATAATAGAGTTAATGCTTTAGCAGAAATCCTAATTGCTCATGGCATTGGGAAGGATGATATTGTTGCGATTCAATTACCCAATGTAGTGGAAATTGTTGTCACTTATTTAGCCGTTTTACGAATTGGGGCAATATCAAGTCCGTTTCCTGTTCAATATCGTGAATTTGAATGTTTGCAGCTACTGAAAACTTTAGGTGCAAAAGCGGTTATTACGATGGAGAAAATCAATAACCGCGAATATGCATCGATGTATACAAAAATAAAAGAGCAAGCCCCATCTGTTCAACATCTTTTTGTATTTGGGGACCATGTTCCTGAAGGTGCAATTTCGATTCATACAGAAAAAACAAGTTCAACGTTTGAAAGAGTGAAAGCCTATCGTAAAACAATTGAAATGACAGCAAACGATATTTTCACGATTTGCTGGACATCTGGAACGGAGGGGAAACCAAAGGGTGTACCGAGAAGTCATAATGAATGGTTTATCAGTGCTTATGCAACGGTTGATGCCGCTCAATTAAAAGAAGATGACCACATTTTACTCACATTTCCGATGGTTAATATGGCTGGAATCGGTGGAATGCTTGTTCCTTGGCTATTATCAGGAGGAAAACTCGTTTTGCATCATCCCTTCGATTTAACTACATTTCTTCAACAAGTTGAACAGGAGAAAATAACATACACCTTAATTCCACCAGCATTATTAAATATGATGTTAAAAAATCAAGCCTTTTTGAGCGATAAGGACATTCGTTCATTAAGGGTTGTTGGAACAGGCTCCGCTCCTTTGTCTGCCTGGATGATCGCTGGCTGGAAAGAAAAGTACGGGGTAGAGATTATCAATTACTTTGGATCCAATGAAGGTGCTGCATTTTTGAGCAGTCCGAACGATATTCCTAATCCAGAAATGCGTTCCAAATATTTTCCTAGATTCGGTGTTAAGGGAATTAGCTGGAACAATCGAATATCTGAAAGAATTGAAAGCAAAATTGTCGATTTGGAGACAGGAGAGGAAATTACAGAACCTTATCACCCTGGAGAGCTATGTCTTAGAGGGGCTAGTGTATTTGCAGGCTATTGGAAAGCAGAAGAAACCAATCAAGCCTCGTTTGATCAAGATGGATTTTTTTGTACAGGGGATTTATTTGAGATAGCAGGGGATCAAGATCAATTTCAATATTATCGGGTAGTTGGAAGGGTGAAGGATGTGATCAACCGTGGAGGACTAAAAATATCACCTGAGGAGTTGGAAGGATTGATCCAAGGTCATCCAAAGGTTGAAGAGGTTGCAGTTGTTTCTTATCCAGATCCCATTATGGGCGAGAATATTTGTGCCTGTATTGTTTCAAGAGAGTCTATAGAAATCAAGCTCGAGGAAATCGTGGAATTTTTAAAAGAGAAAAAAATTGCTTCTTACAAATTACCTGAGCGATTAGTCCTTTTAAAGCAGCTGCCTCGAAATCCTGTGGGAAAAATCATGAAGAATCATCTGCGTGAGACGGTAAAGATTGAACTAGTTAATTAGGATGTTTTTCATTTAGATGTTTAGGAAGGTGAGATAAGAGATGGAGGCATTTATTTTTGATACGGTGCGGACACCACGTGGGGCAGCGAAGAAATCTGGTTCATTACTTGAGGTGAATCCAATCAATTACGTTTCACAACTGTTTCATGCACTTGAAACAAGGAATGAATTGAGCTTGGCGGAAGTGAAGGATATTATCTTAGGCTGTGTCACTCAAGTTCGAGAACAAGGAGCCAATATTGCAAAGGTGGCGGCATTATATACGGGACTTCCGAGTACCATTCCCGGTATAACGGTCAATCGCTATTGTGCTTCAGGCTTAGACGCTGTTCTAATTGCTGCTGCAAAAGTGAAAGCTGGCATGGATGATCTTGTCATTGCAGGTGGTGTTGAATCCTCCTCAAGGGTTCCGATGTTTTCAGATGATGGATCTTGGTTTTCCGATCCTGAAGTCAGGGAAAAAACGAATTTTCTTCATATGGGCGTATCTGCCGATATTATGGCATCATTATCAGGAATGAATCGTGAGGAGCTTGACCAATATGCTTATGAATCACATGAACGTGCACAAAATGCTTATAAGCAAGGCTTTTTCAATTGTTCATTAATCACTGTCTTGGATCAAAATCATCAGCCGCTCCTTGAAAAGGATGAACTCGTTCGACCAGATATTTCGATGAGCAAACTAGCAACTATACAGCCTTCGTTTTCTGAAAAACATGTTAGAGAATTGAAAGAGGCGATCAAACAACACTTTCCTCAATTAGGTGATATTAATCATGTTCATCATGCTGGGAATTCCCCTTCATTAGCGGACGGGGCATCTTTAGCCATAATCGGTTCTAGAGAAAAAGGAGAAGAGCTAGGTTTAACACCGAGAGCGAGAATCGTGGCTTCTGCAAACGAAGCGGATCACCCCTTTTTGTTAGGGGGAGGGCAAAAAGCAGCAGAAGTTGTTCTGAAAAAATCAGGATTAAATATAGAGGATATTGATTTGTTTGAGTTTAATGAAGCTTTTGCGGCCACGGTGTTAAAGTTCCAACGAGATTTTGAAATTGGTCGAAATAAGCTTAATCCAAATGGTGGTGTGATTGCTATGGGGCATGCGCTCGGTGCAACTGGTGGAATGCTTATCTGTACGTTGTTGGACGAGTTGGAAAGGCGTAATAAGAAACGTGGACTTGTTGCCATTAGTGGGGGAGCAGGTATCGGTACTGCCCTTATTATAGAAAGAGTTTAGTAGGGATCATTGCACCAATGGTGCTGAAAAAATGTGAATAGAATACAAAACTCCGAAACAAGTAGTGTTTGTCGATCAGCTTCCACGTAATGGGGTGGGAAAAATTTTGAAGCGGAAATTAACGGAACTCTATAAAAATGCAGAAGTGAAGTAAGGGGGATTTCATCATTTTATTTTTAATAAAAGCTTCAGTTACTCAAAAGGATCTTTCCTTAGATGAGTTATGGGAAAAATGGGAGGCAGAAGCAAAAATATGCCTTAAAGCGATCGAGCGAAAGAAAATCGTTGGTGCCTATAAGATTTCCGGACAAAGAAAGGTCGTTTTAATTTACGATGCTTCATCTCATGCTGACCTGGATCAAACCTTCATGTCCGGTTTACCATTGTCAGAGTATGTCGAGATAGAGGAAATGCTCCCTATTCGTCCATATCAGGATTTTGCGATAGATGTCCAGAATCGTTGGAAATAGGATCAATTTCTACAAATACATCAGGTTAATTGAGAGGAGCTAATGATTATGGTAAGACAAAATATTGCTTTTCAAAGTGAAGGATTTTTATGCAAAGGCTGGCTTTATTTACCTGAACATGCTTCTAAATTATATCAAGTACCTGCCGTCGTTATGGCTCACGGATTTAGTTTAGTAAAAGAAGCCTATTTAAACCGTTATGCGGAAGTATTTTGCGAAGAAGGACTAGCTGTTTTAGTGTTTGATTACCGTAATTTTGGGGAAAGTGAGGGTGACAATCGGCAGCATCTGGATCCGCTTGAACAAATTAAGGATTACAGAAATGCGATTAGCTGGATGTCTGCTTTGCCACAAATCGATAAAGAGAAAATTGGAATTTGGGGAACTTCATATAGTGGAGGGCATGTACTTCACATTGCCGCCATCGATAAAAGGGTGAAAGCCGTCGTATCACAAGTTCCAACAATTAATGGCTGGCGAGGTGCTAAGCGGAAAAATGGTCCTGAAAAGATGAAGGCTCTCATTCAACAATTAATCGATGATCGCGAATCTCGCTATCATAATGGTGTACAACAATATATCAATGTTGTCGCGAATGATGGAACGCAAGCAGCACAGCCACATCCTGAATGCTACAAATGGTTTACGAATACGAAAGAAGCGGTAGCTCCAAATTGGGAGAACAAAATTACATTTCAATCAATGGAAAACTATTTAGAGTACAATCCTGCTGGCTTAATCGATTTGATTTCCCCGACGCCATTGCTTATGATCGTAGCGATGGATGACAAAATAACCCCGCCAGATATGGCAATTGAAGCATTTGAAACGAGGGCGAAAGAACCGAAAGAAATCTTAAAGCTTCATGGAGGGCATTTTGATGTCTATAATGGGGAGACGTTTTCAGAAGCCAGCAAGGCAGCTGCTCATTGGTTTACAATGCATTTAAAAGAATCAAAGATTACGATTTAATATAAGGCGTTTGCACTTTTCAGAATATAAGAGGATATAAAATTTGACTTCGAGAATTGTCTAGCACAAGCGCCCCAGCGCTTTTCTTAGAGGAGGGTTCGTATGGCTAGAGCCACCTATATTGAGCCAAGCTTAGATGAGTGGTTAAATCGATTCCATTTTACAACAGAAATCAAAGTTCGTTTAAGTGAGACGGATATGTCAGGTCATGTTAATAATACGAGTTACTTCGTGTATTTTGAACAGGCGAGAACAGAATACTTAAATAGTCTAGGCTTTTATCAAGGGGATGTAAGGGCGGTTACTGCCGACTTATTGTGCCACTTCCACGGGGAGGCCTTCTTTCCAAGTACTCTTGTAGTCGGAGTACGAGCAGCAAAGCTTGGTAATAAATCCATTGACTTGGAATATTACATCAAATCCTCAGTTGATCAAAAACTAGTTGCTACAGGACGTGGAGCATTAGTGATCATGGATAAAAAAACGAAACAAAGTACTCTCATTCCAGAATATATTCGCAAAGAGATCGGAATGAGAGAAAAATTCGATCTAGTTTAAAAGGTCGATATACACATTCACCGAATCCTTTTGTCTTTTAAGATAATGATCATTAAGAAAAAGCTTCCATGTACTGAATTCAGTATGTGGAAGCTTTTTTTAACAAGTTATCTAAGTTTAAAGAAATAAATTCTGTTTTCTCGTTCAAATGTATTGGTTTATAGATTCATAGAATTGCCATTGATAATTTTTATAAAAAGTTCAGGATATTGTTTTTCTTACTGCTTTCACAACTTTTACATATTTCCTCGTCCGTCCAACTAAGAAAATCACCGCCGCAGGTTTCACATTTGCAATGAACAATAGAGAAGGTTTCTATCTTAGATGTTTGGACATTCGACTCCACCTTTATCGCATCATTTCGGCAAACATCAAAACAGAGTAAACAGTCTAAGCATTTCTCACTATCGATGTTAAGGTTATTTCCTTTGATTGAAAATACTTGCCCGGGGCATAACCGAAAACAGGCTTCACAAAGTGTACAAGCCTCAATATTTAGAAGAATCGAGAAAAATGACCAGCCTTCAAACATGTTTGAGCGTCTGAATTTATCTTGATTAAAATGCCATTTAGCCGGTGCAACGGTGGTTAGTGCAAGCTTTTTGCTTTCAAATGTGAGTTTACTAAACAAATCCCGTCTTGTAAGTGTTGGAGTATCACGAATAGCAGGATCTGGTGTTGGAACTAATACGAATGGCTCCATGTTCATCTTACCTAAGAGAGTGTTTGTTTTATCAATGATCTCTGTCACTTTAGTGTCAGGCATGGTAACAGAGATCTTTCGGATTCCACATTTATATAAGTGGAGTAGCTCCGTTTCTGTCGGAAGCGGTCCAATATCTAGAATTAATACATCATTTATGGTATTCCTTACCGGTGATTGCCCTTGTAGCGCCTGAACAGGGCAAATGGTAATACAGCATCCGCAACCATTACAAACTTTGTGGTCGATGATCGGACTTCCTTTAGTATATGTTATTGCCTGTGCCTCACAGCTTTCTTGGCAAATAGTACAAGTACTGAACGGACTAATTTTTCGAAGGCAATTTTCCGCAGCACTCAGTTCATAGGTAAGACTTTCAAGCCAGTATGTCAATAACGACATCTCGTCACCCTCTTACATTTCTATTTATAAAGATAAAAAGCCAACGTCACCGATTATGGACATAGGCTTAAGTTCGGGCACTTCCACGTATTTCTAATTTTAACTCTAAAACCCTATTAATTCTCTGAAGTTACCAGCTTGTCCAAATAAGTGTAACAAATTGTCCATATTTTACAGTGGAGGAAAATGAGAAAGAGGTTAGCAATCGTGCTGTATTATTGAGGTTTTTAGTGAATTTGTCACTGAGTGAAAGATTTTCTCGAAACAAATAATAGGTGAAATCCCTCATAAGAATGGAAACAAAATCCACAGATTGTATATTGTTTCACAAAGTTATCTTTCCTATAGTAAAAATAGAATCACTGGTTCAAAAAGGGGTGGAATTTTGGGCACAATACTAGATCAAAAGCAGTCAGCTTCTAGGATTTTTTCTATACTTGCTGACCTCTACAAGTTTCCGGAATCCGACATCTGGGAAGATTTCTCTTGCCATCAACTTTTAGATGAGCTTAGGGGGGATGCATCTGAATGGTATGAATCTAACAGTTTAGTAGAAATAACAGATATCCCTACTGGATTAAAACAAATGCAACAAATATACGCGGAAAGCCTTGGTGGACCTGCACTACCTGTCGAGTCAATTTATAAGGAATGGACTGCAGATCGTACGTGCAACCTGCCATTTGCAAGGAGTAAAGGATATCTTGTTGGAGATTCTGCCCTCCATATTCGTTTTATCTTAGAAGAATTTGAAATCGAAATTCCTGAAAATTATAGGAATATGCCCGATCATCTTGCGATACTGCTCGAATTATTAGCATTTTTTCTTTTAAATGCGAAAGCAGAATTGATTAAACAGTTTCTGGCTGATCATTTTGACTGGCTGGACGAATTTGCTCTTAGACTTGAGGAATTGGAGGGAAATCATTTTTACCTTCAGGTAACTCGATTTCTTCAGCAAATGTTAAATAAGCTTACTTCCATATACAGATATTGAAAACAATATTTTTACGATTAGGAATCCGGTCAAGAATTAAAGCTTGAGCTTTTTCTAAACAGATTTATTAAAACATTAAGGAGGATATGGCGAATATGCTTGATTCAAAATTATCAAGGCGGGGCTTTATTAAGGCATCTGCTGCAACAACTGTATTAGTATCAGCCGGAACAGCAAGCTTTCAAAATTGGTCAAGTAAGTATGTGAAAGCAAGTGGAAAAACAGAAATTAAAGAAATAGCCAGTACTTGCAATGGCTGTTCAAGTAAATGCGGGATCATTGGTCACATAAAAAATGGCCGTCTCTGGAAATTAACAGGACACCCCGACCATCCTTCTTCAAAAGGAAAATTATGTGCTAGAGGCCATGGTTATGCAACTCTTGTTTATTCAAAGGAGCGTTTGACACAACCACTTAAGAGAGTCGGTGAAGGAAAATTCGAACCAATTTCCTGGGATCAGGCATATAAGGAAATTGCAGATAAACTAAATACAATCATTAAGGAAAATGGACCTGGAGTTGTATCATTAACAGAGGATCCAAGGGCCACAGGAAAGTTTTACTCACCAAGATTTATTCAAGCTCTTGGCTCACCCAACTACTATACCCACCATGTAATTTGTTCCAATTCTCGTGATTCAGGCTTCCTGCACACTTTAGGTGTTACGGCAACAAGCGCAGATATCGGCTCTGCAAAATATATAATGTTTATTGGAAGAAGCTACGGAGACGCAATCCGGCCAAGCTCAGTACAGTCACTTGCTGATGCAAAAGAAAAGGGAGCAAAAATTGTCATTGTAGACCCACGACTAAACAACACCGGGAACTTGGCAAATGAATGGCTAGCGATACGCCCTGGTACTGACCTTGCGCTTGTTCTGGCTATGTCACATTTATTAATCAAACAAAATCTTTACGATACTGAATTTATTAATAATTATTCCATTGGCTTTGAAGAATACGCAAAGGAACTTGAAAATTATACCCCAGAATGGGCTGAAAAATTAACTGGCATTAGCGCTGATACGATTACTAGAATAGCTACTGATATGGGGAAAGCAAAGCCAAAAGCATTAATTGAACAGTCTTGGCGGGGCGCTTTTGGCTGTAACTATGAAAATAGTACAGAAACTGGGCGTGCGGTTGCCTTATTTAATGCGATGCTTGGAAACATACAACAACAGGGAGGCAGTATTATTGGAACAAAACCACATTTAGGTGCGCTTGATCCTGCTAAATATCCTAGCCCTAAAAAACCTGAACTCAAAAAAGCGGGACAGGAGGAGTTTCCACTTGCCGTTGAAGAACAAGGTGTAGCAACGATTGTGGCCAAAAATGCTATGGAAGGCAAGATGAAAGCTGCTATTTTTCACCATGCCAATCCAGCGCTAGGTTATGGAAATCCAAAATACATGAAAAAGGCTTTTTCCAAGATGGACCTTATTGTCACAATCGATGTTCAGATGTCTGAAACGGCATTACTTTCAGATTATATCCTTCCTGATGTGACATATATTGAACGTGATGAAGCGATTGAGAGTTTATCTGGTAAGATACCAGGAATAGCCTTAAGACAGCAGATGGTTGAAAAAGTCCATCCAGAAACTAAACCAATCCACCAGATCTATTCAGAGCTTGCAAAAGCTTGTGGATTTAGTCAATTTTTCAACTTTAGCCTTGATGAATTGAATGAAGCAATGCTTGCTCCAACTGGAATTACCTATCAGCAATTGAGACAAAAAGGAACGATAATGTTTCCAGATATGACGGTTGAGCTTGGGAAAATGCCTGAGTTAAAAACACCATCTAAAAAAGTGGAATTCTATAGTGAAAAATTTAAAGAGGCAGGCTTCTCACCAATTGTAAAATGGGGTGAACCGAAGGTCAGCCCGAAAGAGGATTCATTCCGTTTGATCACAGGAAAACAGGCGATTCATAGCCATACACAAACAGCGAATACGCCTATTTTGATGCAAATAACAAAGGATTATGATCTTGAAAGAATTTGGATGAATCCAGTTCGTGCAAAAGATCTTGGAATCAAGGATGGAGATCTGGTTGAGGTAAAGTCAAGCGAGGCTGTTAGTAAAATCAGAGTAAAAGTGACAGAAAGGATCCATCCTGAAGCCATTTTTGTGCCAAGTCATTATGGGATTACATCCCCATATCAGAAGACGGCAGTAGGAGTTGGCTTTGGTTATATGGAACATGTGCCATTTGATTTCGAGGCAAGGAGCGGTGCAGGAAATATGCAAGAAGTAATCGTTAAAGTTAGGAAGGTGAAGGGCTGATGGCACGATATGGAATGATGATTGATACTAGAAAATGCGTCGGCTGTTATGCCTGCCGTGTTTGCTGTCAGATGCAAAATGAACTTCCAGTGGAGGTCAGTTTCATTAAATTTCATGAAATAGAAACAGGGGTATTTCCAAATGTAAAAAATGAAATCATCCCAGTGCAGTGTCAGCACTGTGAAGATGCTCCTTGTGAAAGTGTATGCCCTACAAAAGCGACCTACACAACCGAAGAGGGGATTGTCCTGGTTGATCCAGAAAAATGTATTGGTTGTAAATACTGTATGGTTGCTTGTCCATATCAAGCTAGAACACAAGACCATTTGACCGGTGTTGTGGAAAAATGCCGTTTCTGTGTTGACCTAGTAGCAGAAGGTAAACAGCCAGCATGTGTCAGTACTTGTATTAGTACTGCAAGAATATTTGGTGATCTGGATGATCCTAATAGTGAAATATCAAAAGCAATTATTAAGTACAACGCGAAGCCATTAAGGCAAGATTTAGGTAAAACAAAAATATATTATGTGAGGTGAGGAGAATGGTTTGGGGAACAACTATAGCAGCCTATTTATTTTTGGCGGGTTTAAGTGCGGGTGCATTTTTAACCTCTTCTTATATATCCCGTAAATACCCGAAAGCTGTTACTGTTAGAATGACAGGAAGATTCATTAGTCCAGTATTAATGGGAATAGGCCTGCTTTTATTAATTGTCGATGCGGAAGCAGGTCTTAAGAACCCACTTAGGTTCATATACTTATTCACCAATTTTAGTTCAGTTATGACAATCGGAACCTACTTTATTTCTTTCTTTATGCTCGCAGGCTTTTATGTTGCCTTGATGGAGTTGCTAAAAAAAGATGTGAATAAATGGGTCGAGTTCATCGGAGTTGTATTTGCAATTGGAACAGCTATGTACACTGGATTTTTAATAGGAGTAATAGCAACAGTTCCACTATGGAACACGGGCATCCTTCCGATTCTCTTTGTAGTCTCTGCCTTATCGACAGGTATTGCAGGTACATTGCTTGTTTCAGGCATCGTGAATAAACAGGTCGTACATCAGGTTACATCGGTGAAAAAAATTCACTTGTCATTGCTGGCAGTTGAAGTGTTTCTCATCTTCACAATGTTTCTAATTACTTCAACATCCAATGAAGCTGCGGCTGAATCTGTTGCATCTTTAGTATATGGTGAGTATAGCATGATATTCTGGATTGCTCTTGTTGCGGTGGGTCTATTGTTGCCAATCATAGTCGAATCATTAGAACTTATAAATGCAAGGAAGATGTCCCAAACAAATGAAGGACTCCAAGTAGCCGCCGCTGGTTCACATAGTATTGCCGGGACACTTGTAACAGAAACGTCAGTACTTATTGGAGGCTTTACTCTCCGCTTTCTGATTCTTGCAGCAGCTGTACCTATAGCATTTTTATAGAATCAGATTTTATATTAATCGACCTTGAGAATTGTCCCGTTCCACAAGGAAGGCTTCGTCAGCATTAGCATATTACAAAGGGAAATCAATAGTTTTTTTGAGGAGGCGCCATCGGCACCTAGATCACAAGCCAATCGGTCTTGTTCTGGGTGCCGAAGTTGGGCGCCTTTTGCTTTTATAATAAATAGTTCATCTATATTTCATTTCTTTCGAAAAAAGACAAAAAAAAAAACGCTACAATAGAAGTAACACATGAGAAAGAGGACGCAAAATGAAATTCCCTGAACATTTCTTTGAAGAAATTATCAACTATGCACCTAATGGGATTATTATTATGGACAAAGATAGAACCATCTATTACATGAATGAGTCTGCAAAAATGATATGCGGATGGAAGATAGGTGATTCAGTTCCTTACTGTTCTTATTGCCAGCAAAGGGAAATTGAGGAAGGAGAGAATCGCTGTATTCTTGCCGTCGAAGATCCAGTACCCTTTTTCCATTCTCATATGGCCGTTTATTCCGGAATAGAAGAAGAGTTTGAAATGTCACTAAAAAAGATGAACAGTAATAATGAAGATTACTATATTCTTATATTACGGAGCCCAGTGGAAAATGAGATTAGCAAAAAAGCAAAATTTAATGAACTGCTTGTTCAGGAGACCATGCTTGCTCAGGAGGCTGAGAGAAGAAAGATTGCCCGAGAGTTACATGACCACATTGGGCAGAGTGTCTATAGTATATTTCTTGGCCTCGAAGGCATTAAACCATATGTCAACAATAAAACATACGAAAGTCATCTCTCTAAAATGATTACTGGTATGGAAAAAACGTTGAATGATATTAAATGCTTATCCAAAATTCTCAGATCAGAAACCGTAGATCATCTTGGTTTAAAGGATGCACTATATGAAGCAGTCCAAGATTGGGAAGAGCTTTATAAAATAGACATTCAGTTTATTATGGACACAAAAATTAATGATTGCTTTGAAAGAGAGAAGGAGTTACATTTTTTTCGAATCATTCAAGAAGGTGTTAACAATGCTGTTCGCCACGGGAATGCTACTTCTATCTCGATCCATATTAAATCATCCAATCAATATATTTACTTCCACATCCATGATAATGGGGTTGGCTTTGATGTGAAAACAAAGAAAAGTAATGGGCTTGGATTAAAGCATATGTATGAGAGAAGCAAAATGTTGGGGGGAGCCATAAAATGGATCAGCAAAAAAGGTGGTCCAACTAAAGTCGAGGGGTTTGTTTCAATTAATAAAAATGAAGGAGACAGTGAATATGAATCTGCTGATTGTTGATGACCACGAGATTGTCCGGGATGGTCTCGCGATGATTTTGCAGCATGCATATTGTATAGATAGAGTAGAATTTGCATCTGACGGTTATGAAGCTATCAAACTAGTAGAATCCTTTCCCGCAGATCTAATTCTTCTTGATTTATCCATGCCTGGAGGCTTAGATGGATTTGCGACACTGGAAAAACTGCGCAAGCAGCTGCCGGAAGCAAAAATCGTCATCTTTTCAATGTTCGACGATATTGGATTTCAGAAAAAAGCATATAAAATTGGAGCAGATGGTTATTTAATCAAACAATTGAATAGAGGGGACATCATAAGCTCCCTCGATCATATTCTCGCCAGCAATAAGTTGTTTAATAGCATTGGAATCGGAGATAACTGTGAACCTGAATCATTGGCTAAGCTGGATCTTCCTATCACTAAGCGCGAAAAAGAGGTATTTTTCCTTTCTGTTAGGGGTTATTCACTCAAGGATATCGCGAAAAAACTTAAGATTTCTGTAAGAACAGTTGAAAATCACCGCCAAAAAATTGGCGAAAAACTAGAAACATCCAAGCGCCATGAGTGGGTAGAAATTGCTAGAGAATATCATGTTTTTTAAAAGAACTTGATGGCGAGCAGCTCGCCATCAATAAGGATCACTTACATCAACTTCTCCTTTCTTCCAAAGTATTCCGCCTACTATTCAACTATTTGTTAGTGCAGTGAACCGTATCACAAATAGTGGCGGTTTCTATTTAAATTTTGGAGTTTTGTCTTTAAGAAGCAGTCTTAAGGAACTTTTCCAGAATAGAAGGAGAGTTTTGTCCTTTTTTCCTAGTAGATAATCTATGGACATATTGAAGTAATCAGTCAGGACATCAAGTTTAAATGTTTTCCTACTTTCAGAACCATTCTTAATTTACCTACCATTTTCTTGCTTATAAAAATTCACTAAAGCCTTTGCCATATCATAAATATTTTGCTTTAATGTGTAGGGATGAATGATTCTTATCTGATCTCCAAAACCTAGAATATATTCTTTCGCCTCTTGTTCAGTATCAAAGCACAGATTTGCAGGGATCCATCCATTGTCTAAGGGGGAATCCATTTTTATTAATTGTACAAAGCGTCCAGTAAACTTTATTCTCTGAACGATAGACGGAGATATTTCAACTTCTACCTCATATCTTGGCAGGCTTTTAATAAACTTTTCAGTTGAGTCCCTCCAATATTGGACCAAATTAAAGCCCTTAGGTCGTGAAAAGCTTTCGTTCGTCAATGTTGCCGACTGCACTCTTGAAGCTCTGTAATTTCGAAAATCCTCGTTGGAGGAAGCTATTAAATACCATCTACTACCCTTAGCCACTAATCCTAACGGGTCAACAATTCGTTCAACACATTCCCCATCTGCCCGTTCATATTTTATTTGTAGTTTTTTTTCATCCCAAATCGCTTGTTGTAAAATTTTAAATGACTCAATTTTTTCAGTAGACTGTCTCCATGCATTTGTATCAACATGGATGCGACTCCAAACATCATCTGCGTTTTTATGTAAGGAGCTTGGAATCGAAGCTAGAAGTTTTTGACGCGCTTCTTGCCAATCCTTTGTTAAACCTAAATCGGTAAGCAACTGAAATGATGGTGAAATAAACAGAGATTTAATTTCATTGGCTTTTAATCCGGTTAAATTTGTCCGATATTGTTCAAGTAATCGCCATCCCCCTGATTTTCCCCGGTCTGCTACAACAGGAATACCCGCTACACTTAATGCTTCCATATCTCGATGAATGGTCCGTTCAGTCACTTCTAATTCTTTGGCCAATGTTTTAGTTGTCAATTTTCCTTTGTTTTGGAGCAATAATAAAATGGAAATCAGTCTGTCCGCGCGCATTTCTTCCCACCTAAATAAAATAATTAAAAAAGATATTCAATATAAGACAAAAGGTGTCATCATTAAATATTATACTAAATTTATCTTAAAATTGGAGGATGATGTAAATGAAACGTTTAGAAGGAAAAGTAGCCGTAGTTGCCGGAGCAACCAGAGGGGCTGGGCGTGGAATTGCGATGATGCTTGGAGAAGCAGGTGCAACGGTTTATGTTACCGGAAGAAGTACTAAAGGAAACTTATCCTCAATGGGAAGAACGGAAACGATAGAAGAAACAGCAGAGCTTGTTACTAGTAAAGGCGGGAAGGGAATAGCTGTCAGAGTAGATCATACGGTTGAAGAAGATGTAAAGGCACTGTTTAAAAAAATTGCGGAGGAACAAAACGGTCAGCTGGATATTCTAGTTAATGATGTATGGGGCGGAGACCCACTTACTGAATGGAACACCCTTTTCTGGGAACATGACCTGGATAATGGGCTACTTATGCAGAGAAGAGCTATCCATTCTCACATCATCACGAGTCATTATGGAATTCCTCTAATGGTGAGAAATCGGAAGGGTCTCGTTATTGAAATTACAGATGGCGTGGATTATCAGTATCGTGGGAATTTATTTTATAGCCTAGCGAAAATTTCGGCCATACATTTAGCTCAAGCTATGTCTCATGATTTAGCAGATCGTAATATAACAGCAGTTGCGGTTAGTCCGGGATTTTTACGCTCAGAAGCAATGTTAGATTTATTTGGTGTAACTGAAGAAAATTGGCAAGAAGGTGCGAAAAAAGATCCCCATTTCATTGCTTCGGAAACACCATTCTTTATCGGAAGAGCCATTGTAGAATTAGCAAGTGATCCAAAAGTACATGAAAAGACGGGTAAAGCACTTAGTTCATGGGAATTATCAAGAGAATACGGATTTAAAGATATTGACGGGAGACAACCTGATTGGGGCAAATATTTCGAAGAGAATGTTTTAAATAAATAACGAAACAAATGCTACGGTTATAAGAAGCAGTAGTCAGAGAAAAGAATTTAAAATTTAATTGGCTTTGGATTAAGCTGTTAATAGCGAACAGTGACAGGCACTGTTCGCCATGATTTAATTATTAAAAAGGTGTCCATCCCCATACCATTGACGGATATGGATGGCACTTTAAACATTAAAAATTGTCAATTGCAAAAGCATGACTACGCCCCAGCTATCTCTACATAGTTTTTACCTGGCACTCCAATAGGTATCAACTAAACCCAAAAGGTAACATCAAGGGAACATCGAGGATTCCTGATTATCACTTTTCCACCATCGACATCAATACTTTTTCAAGTTCTTCTTTTGGTAATGTACTATGTGGAATAAACATCCGATAGGAACTTTGACCATTTTTCGCTGGAACAATAACTCTCATTCCCTTAATATTGTTTCCGTATTTATACTCACCTAAGGTTACGCTACACCCGTCAAGGCTGTAATTTGTACGTGTATCATATGATGCACCTTCAAATGAATCGATATTATTTTCAAATGAAACAAGTTTTTCTTCGACATTTTCAGATAAATGGATAGTAAATGTCCAATAAGCCATAGCTTGGGATTCATCCGCATTACTTTTTTTATAAGTAATATTTATTGTCGGTTTAGGCTTTCCACTTGTAATTTCAGTTCTTACCTCTTCTGTGTCGATTTGATAGTTTTCAGGTATATAGGTTGGGTACTTAACTGGAAAGTTCATTAACTTTTTCGCTTCATCCACTGTGAACGTGAATTTACTATGAATCCTATTTAAATAAGGTTCTAACTTAAAATAAGCTTTATCATATTTTTTCAATTCTTCTGGACTAAGTCGATATGAAGCTCGACTCGTTCTCTTTCCATCAACTACAATCGTTTTTTTGTTTATCGTCATATATTCTTTCCATGCCGTAGTGAATTTTTCAAACTCTTCCTTCGTAAAAATTTGATTGGCTACTTCAAACAGTTCATTATAGTCTTGGTACTCTGATTCCACAGTACCAAATTGTTCCTTGGCTTCGCTTGGGGTTCCAAGTATTTTATCTACCAATGTTGGTCCTGCAAATACCCCTGTTGGCACTAAGACTGCCACTGCAACTAAACCAGCGATTAGACGCTTTTTCATTGGACCGCCCCTTTTCATTTTATCTTGTCGATATGTCCTAAAAGATGTTGCTACTTTCATTTGTAGCTGTTCCGATGGCAGCATCTTTTCTGCAGCATGCTGCAATTCGTCACGCAACTGATTTTCAAAATCCATTTATTTTTCCCGCCCTTCCAATCGGTATGTTTTCCATGTCTTTTTTTAAATGCTTCAGAGCAGTATGTAGACGAGACTTTACTGTACCAATAGGTATCTCAAGTAAAAGCGACATTTCATCTAGGCGATAATCATGAAAATAACGCAAAATCACCACTTCACGATGCTTGTAAGACAATGCTTTCACTCTTTCTGTCAACTCACTCTGTAACTCAATCTGCAAGGTCTCTCCATCCACAACATAATCCTGCTTTTGTAGAAAGGTTTTATTTTTTTCCATAATGCGAAATCTGCGCCAAGCTTTTCGTCGCCCTTCCTTAACTTGTCTTACTATTAAACCATGCAACCAAAAGCGGAATGAGCGGTTTTTATCATAAGTGTGCAGCGATTTCCACATTTGAATATAAACTTCATTAACAAGTTCATCGATATCCTGCCTATTACTAACAAAAAATGCTACAGATCGATACACATCTTTGCAGGTAATTTCATAAATGTGTTCAAAAGCTTCTTGGTCACCTGCAACCATTTGCTCCAACCATTTTTGTAAATCATCTTCCTTCACTCTGGGTCCCCCTTTTTACCGGTAGAAAGCTTTCACCTATATATTCGCTTTATAAGAGAAAAAAGTTCATTTTTATGTAAATTTGTGCAAAAATTTTAAATTCATTAGAATGATTGTATCACTTTAATATTTAGCTTAATGTGCAGGATAGTACAAATCGAAGTTTGTTGCTTTCAAAGATAATAATAGAAAAAGGGGCGGGAACATGTATATACCTAAACATTTCAAAATGGATGATGACGAAACGATCTATGGCTTTATTGAAAAAAATAGCTTTGCTACGTTGATTTCTCAGCATAATGGAGAACCTTACGCCACTCATCTACCTTTAACTTTAGATAAAGAGAAGGGGATTTTATATGGCCATTTTGCCCGTCCGAACGGACAGTGGAAGGATATAGAAAATCAGCAGATTCTTGTAATCTTTCAAGGTCCCCATTGCTATATTTCTCCATCATGGTACGAAACAAATAAAGCTGTACCAACGTGGAATTATGTTGCGATTCACGTATATGGTCAAATGGAGATGGTTATGGAGGGACAGGAACTATTTGATTCGTTAGTAGAGATGGTAAATAAATATGAAAAGCCCGATAGCTCCTATCAATTAAAAGATGTAGATTCCAGCTTCATTGAGGGGATGAGCAGGGGAATCGTAGGCTTTAAGATCAAAATTGAAAGAATAGAAGGAAAAACAAAATTAAGTCAAAATCATCTGGTTGATCGACAAGAATTAATTATTAAACAGCTAGAAAACACTTCAGATCAACAAAATAAACAAATAGCTAATCTGATGAAGAGAAACCTTCCACTGAAGTGATAAAACGCTAGAATTATATATTTTTTATAGTGGGGTTAGGTGAACAAACTTTTATAAGTGGAGCAAAAGGATCTTCGTTGCGTTTGCTCAGGTGTTTATGAAGAAACATACATGTATGATAATTAAGGACAAAAAAACGAATGGAGAAGATAGATAAAATGATCAAAAGAGAAATTATTTATTTAAGCAAAGGTTTGCCTAAGAATCTGGTTCATAATGGAAAAGATTTTCGATCTGGTATCTGGAAAGAACAAGTGGATGAACTTTTTGTTGGTTATAACCAAATTGAAGGCGATGAGGTAGCAAATCCGGATTATCATGGTGGACAAGATCGAGTTGTTTGCTTATATCCATATGAACATTATGCTCATTGGGAAAGTATATTTGGAAAAGCATTAGCGAAGACAGCATTTGGAGAAAACCTAACAGTATCAAATATGAAAGAAGATCAAGTTTGTATAGGGGATGTCTTTCAAATAGGTGAAGCAGTATTACAAGTCTCTCAAGGTAGATATCCATGTGCTACTATAAATAAACGAAATAATAATAACCTACTATTAAAAAGCGTTATTGATATGGGGTTTACTGGCTATTTTTTTCGCGTCCTTAAAGAAGGAAAAATATCTTCCCATTCCCAAATAAAGAAGTTGGTTTCTCATCCTAAGCAAGTAACAGTTTCATCTGTTCATCACTTATTCTTCCATGAGCAATCACCAACAGATGAAGCTATTCAGAAAATATTAAATGTAGAGGAACTGGCAGCACAGTGGCGCAGAATTCTCCTTAATTTAAAGGAGAAGCATCAAAAAAGATAACTTTTCAAGCGGCGGTGGACTGACCCCACTGTTTTGGTGAGTGCATAGGTACATCATAGACGCGATTTAAAAATGTTGAACCGTCATGACATGGCTGTCTCGGTAGATCGCGCAACCAATGTTAGGAGAATGAAAGATGAATGCCCAAGTAGATAAAGCAGTTTTAAATAACATAGCTTGGTGTGGAATCATATGCGATACCCACGGAATAGCCCAAACTCCACAAGGACATTTATGGGGATTGCTTTCGAAGGCACCAACTTTTTATCCCGAAATAATTACGGCAAATAGGAATGCGACGATTGAAGAAGTAAAGTATTTTATTGAAAATGGAGAAGTTTCTAGTATTAAAGATAGCTATGCAAATCTTGACCTGTCACCTTTTGATTTTAAAATACTATTTGAGGCAGAATGGATATATCACGCATCAATTTCAGATTTAGAGCCCATTCAAACAAGATGGCGCGTGATAACAACAGAAAAAGAGTTAGCGCAATGGACGATCACAAGTGACTTGGAAAATATTATAAAACCAGATTTATTAAAACGAGAAGACGTGAAAATGTTTATTCACGAGAAAGCCGATGAAATATCAGGATTTATAGCTAATTTGAGTGACAATGTTGTGGGAATATCCAATGTCTTTTCAGTAGGTTATGAAAATAAAAGTTTGTGGCGAGATATTGCTAAAATAGTATCAACTGAATTTCCAGGTCTATATATGGTAGGGTATGAACACAATGGCAATTTAACCGCAGCCCATTTATCTGGGTGGAAGTCGATAGGACCACTCCGTGTATGGATTAAATAGAATAGTTGAATCCATGGAGTCACCTTCTTAAAAGAATATATAGGGAAATTGAAAGAACTATATACAATCGGTAGGTTGCAGAAAAATAGAGCTTAAGAATAATAATTTTGCACCTGTACTTATTAATAATTAAAGAGGCGATGAACTAACCCACGCCTCTGTAGAAGGGATTGAATAACCAATGTCCAAAGCTATCAATATGCTTTCAATACTATGGTTGCTCAAGACAGGAAAGCGAATGACGGCAAAGCAACTTGCGGAAGAATTGGAGATCAATATTCGAACGGTATATCGTTATATTGATGCCTTATGTGCAAGCGGAGTTCCAATCATTTCAGATGCAGGTCATAATGGGGGTTATAGTTTGCTCCATGACTTTACAAAGGCACCACTGTTTTTTGACGTAGATGAGCAAAAAGCGCTGATCCATGCGGCAAGTTTTGCCTCAGAGGCAGGTTATCCCTTTAGCGAGGTTTTGAATGGGGCGGTCACAAAGCTGAAAAAGTATACGAACCCAGAACAATTGGAATATATCAATCGTCATTTGACAGGATTTGATGTAATCCAACCTCCGGCAAATTCTGCTTTGGAATCACTTCTCCAAGAAATAGAAGTTTCAGTGGCAGAAGGTTTTACACTATTAATGGAGTACCAAAAAGGAAATGAAAGTACCCCCTCATCACGCAGTATTGATCCTTATGGCCTTGTTTATTGGAAGGGAAATTGGTATGTCATCGCATATTGTCACTTGCGCCTTGAAATACGTAGCTTTCGTGTGAATCGGATTGTGAGTATAACTCGAACAGGTGATGAATTTGCTCGTCCAGCCAATTTTTCAGCACGTACTTTTTTGATAAATGGACTATTGCCAGACTCAGACCAGCCTGAAAAACTGATTTCCATTCATATTGAAGGCCAAGCACAGGCCCTAGATGACTTATGTCAGCATTGGTTATTTGGTCACGCACTTACCCACCGTTCGAAAAATCATGCTCATTTTAAGGTAGATAAGCAATCGATAAATACGTATGTACCCTACTTTTTTCTTCCATATGGAAAAGCGATAACTATCTTAGAACCATTATTTTTAAAAGAGAGAATGGTAACTGTCGCTTCAGAATTAGTGAATCATTATCAAGACTCTTAACTTCACTGACCGTATATGTCAGTGAAGTTTGTTTATGATGTAAAGGAAGAATCAATATTAGGAGGAAATAGATGATGAAGGATCTGAAGTATGTATTTTATATTGGAGGGACTCCAGAGGAAGTATGGCAGGCATTAATTTCACCGGAAGGAACAAAGCAGATATTTTATGGTAGCGTTATCCGATCAACTTTTCGAGTGGGAGATCTATTGGAATACGCTGGGCCAGGGGCTGATGGTGATGAGACGGTTCATGTTTATGGGAATGTATTAGAGTATGTACCAAATCAAGTACTGCGTTTTACCCACTTTGCTGGAAAGTCGTACACGAAAGATGACAACCAGGAATATGAGTCTAGAATTTCCTATTTGCTTGAGCCTGTTGGTGCTTGTACAAAGTTAACCTTTATTCATGACCAATGGCAGGAAGGTGATCCTCATTACGAGAACAGCGATGCGGCATGGTGGATGATACTTAGTAATACAAAAACATTAGTAGAAACAGGCAAAACGCTGGATCTAGGTTAAAGTGGTGTTCCAGCAATTAGCTAATAATTGTCGTGAGTGGGCTCCCTTAAAAAGTAAATGAGTGTTCGTTTTTAATAATCTAAGGGGTTGTTTTGGCAATCCCTTTTCTTATTGTACTGATTCTACTTTTCTTCAGGAAAGATTTATACTGAGTGAGAAGATGGTAGAAGAAGTTCTAAATGTTAATGTATGGGCGGGGTTAATGGTTAATTTCATCATAGTCGATTGGATAAACCTTAATTCAAAACTAAAAGTCAATAGGGGACAAAAATCAAAGTCACCTGGCAAAAATGTCTATAAGCGCGCTTCTAAAGGACAAAATCCACTGGTAGATGACCAAAAATGTTTATTAGACTGCTTCTAATGGACAAGAAACGAAAAGTGGTAACCAATGAAGATCACATTGGTTACCGAAATCGAGGGGGAAACGAAAAAGTGGTCACCAATAAGGACTATTGGTGACCGAAATCGAGAGGGAAACGAAAAAGTGGAAACCAATGAAGGTTATTGGTGACCGGAATCGAGGAAAAAACGAAAAAGTGGAAACCAATGAAGGCTATTGGTGACCGGAATCAAGGAAAAAACGAAAAAGTGGAAACCAATGAAGGCTATTGGTGACCGGAATCGAGGAAAAAACGAAAAAGTGGAAACCAATGA